>NZ_JASJSI010000003.1:0-114337 GCF_030237085.1 Stenotrophomonas maltophilia group sp. Smal32 | reverse complement strand
CTTGCGAGCCGCCCCTTCTATCTGGGGTGGGGGTGAAGCCTCTGGTTTAAACCAACCAAAAGGCGGAGGGGCATTACTGTATGGGTTTGGGGGTTTTAGTGCCTAACCGGGGTATAGGGGTGGTAGGCGGGGGGGTCCCATGTACGCCCCGGGCCTGGCCGGGCGACCGCACAGGGGGGCTTGGGGGGCGCGGCAACAGCCGCCGGGCATGGCCCGGCGCTACCACGGGAGACCTGCCCGCCGTGGCGGGCAGGCACGTCCCTTATTTCTTGACCGGGTTGCCTTCGGCATCGATCACGGTCACCTCGCCCAGGTTCAGCGCGCGCACGGCCGCTTCGGTCTGCTTGAGGTCACCCACCACCACCCAGGTCAGCGCCTGCGGCTTGATCTCGGCGGCGGCCTGCTGCACCTGCGCCGGGGTCATCGCTTCGATCTCGGCCTTGCGACGCAGCACGTAATCGTCCGGGCGCTTGAATTGCACGATCGAGCCGATGGTCGATGCCACCGCGCTGGCGGTCTCGTAAGCACCCGGCAGGCTCAGGGTCTGGATGTTGCGGATGCGGTTCACCTCGTCGGCGGTGGCCGGCTTGCTGCCATCGGCAAACGCGGCGATTTCCTTGCGCATTTCCGCCATCGCCGGCCCGGTCTTGTCGATCTGCACCGGCGCGCTGGCCATCCACGGACGCTGGCCCACCGAGTTGACCGCGCTGCTGCGTGCACCGTACGACCAGTGCTTGTCTTCACGCAGGTTGATGTTCAGGCGCGAGGTGAAGTCGCCGCCGATCACGCCGTTGGCGATGTCGAAGCGGGTCGAGCTGGCAGCGCTGGAGGGCGCCACCACCTGGCCGGCGAACAGGTTGGCCTGCACCGCGCCCGGCTGATCGATCAGGAACACGCGCGGACCCTTCGGCAGCGCGACGTCGGTGGCCGCCTTCACCTGCGGAGCGTCGCCACTGGCCTTCCAGTCGCCCAGCTGCTTGTCCAGCAGCGGCACGATCTCGGCCAGGGTGGTGTCACCGACCACGATCAGGGTGCCGTTCTGCGGGCGCAGCCAGTCATGGTGGAAGTCGACCAGGTCTTCGCGGGTCAGGCCGTTGATCGCCGCTTCGTCACCGCTGCCGGTGAACGGAATGGCATACGGGTGGCCCTTGCCGTACAGCAGCGGCGGCAGCACGCGCATCGCCACCGCACCCGGGTTGACCTTCTCCTGCTGGATGCCGGCGATCCAGCTCGCCTTGACCCGGTCGATCTCGCCCTGTTCGAAGCGCGGCTCGCGCAGCAGGTCGCGGTACAGCGCCAGCGACGGCGCCAGGTTTTCCTTCAGCGCCGACAGGTCCACGCTCATCGAATCCAGGCCGGCCGAGGCGTCCAGGCTCGCGCCCAGCGCGTCGGCGGCATCGGCAAAGGCCAACGAACCGAGCTTGCCCGCACCCTCGGTCATCAGGCTCATGGTGAAGTTGGCGGTGCCCGGCTTGCGGCCCTGGTCGGCACTGAAGCCGCCCGGGAACTGGTAGCTGAACTGCACCACCGGAATCTCATGGCGCTCGGCCAGGATCACCTGCGTGCCGTTCTTCAGCGTGGCGCGCTGCAGCGCCGGGAACTTCAACTGCGGGAACTCGCGGGTCTGCGGTACGCCGGCCTTGCGGTCGACCTGCTCCGGCAGGGTGCTGTACTTCGGGTCCACTGCAGGCACATTGAACGGCTTCGGCGCCTGGCTCGGGTCTTCCTTCAGTGCCACACGTTCACCCGGTGCGATCACCAGGGTGTGGCTGCCCTTGTCCAGCCACTGCGCGCCGAGCCGGCTCAGATCAGCGGCACTGGCCTTCTCGATGTTGGCCAGCGAGGTGCGGAAGCAGCCCGGGTCGCCGGTGAACACCGCGCACTCGGCCAGTGCGTCGGCCTTGCCGCCGAAACCACCGATGCGCTCAATGCCGCGGATGAAACCGGCGCGGGCACCGGTCTTGGCGCGCTCCAGCTCGGCCGCGGTCGGGCCCTGCTTGATCAGCCGGTCCAGTTCCTCGTCGATGATCTTCTCGACCTTGGCCGGGTCCTGGCCCTGCTTGACCGTCGCCATGATCACGAAGTTCGAACCCAGCTGCGAGGTCGACAGGCCCGACGCGATGCTGTCCACCAGCTTGTCCTGGTGCTGCAGGCGCTGGCTCAGGCGCGAGGACTTGGCACCGCCCAGCACCTGCGCGAACAGCTGCAGCTGATCGACCTCGGTGGTGCCGACCTGCGGCACGTTCCAGGCGCGGTAGATGCGCGCCTGCGGCACCTTGTCGGTCATCGTCTCGCGGGTATCGGCAGTGCGCTTGGCCACGTTCACCGCCGGCTGCGCCATGGTCGGGCCGGCCGGAATGCTGCCGAAGTACTTGCCGACCTTTTCCTTGGCGGTGGCCAGGTCGATGTCACCGGCCAGCACCAGCACCGCATTGTTCGGGCCGTACCAGGTGCGGAACCAGGTTTTCACGTCATCCAGCGACGCGGCGTTCAGATCGTTCATCGAACCGATCACGCCGTGGTGGTACGGGTGGCCCACCGGGTACATCGCCTTGTTGAGCTGGTCCCAGGCCTGCCCGTAGGGCTGGTTTTCGCCCTGGCGCTTCTCGTTCTGCACCACGCCGCGCTGCTCGTCCAGCGCCGCCTGGTCGATCGCGCCGACCAGGTGGCCCATGCGGTCCGATTCCATCCACAGCGCCATGTCCAGCGCGGTGGTCGGCACGTTCTCGAAGTAATTGGTGCGGTCGGTATTGGTGGTGCCGTTCTGGTTGGTGGCACCCACCTGCTTGAACGGCTCGAAGAATTCGCCGCTGTGGTTTTCGCTGCCCTGGAACATCAGGTGTTCGAACAGGTGCGCGAAGCCGGTGCGGCCGGCCGGTTCGTCCTTGCTGCCGACGTGATACCAGACGTTGACCGCGACGATCGGCGCCTTGCGATCGGTATGCACGATCACGCGCAGGCCGTTGGGCAGGGTGAACTGCTCATACGGGATATCGACCCTGGCCGGTGCGGCCGGCTTTGCCGCCAACGCATGGGAAGGCACAAGCGTGCCCAGGGCGGTGCTGAGGGCGACGGCCAGCAGCGCAGCGCGCGGGCGAAGGGCGAGAGACATATCCGGATCCTTGGTCACATAGGTGAACCCCGATCCTAGCGTGCGCACGCAATGGCAGGAATCGGTCGCCAGTCACTGGGGGTGTTTGCCCCGATTCGCCATCCGGGCAGCCGTCCCAGGCCGGCGTGGGAAGTCACATGCGCCCGCAGCAGGCGTCCGGACAGTGTCCGCGGTGCATCGAATGGACAGGTGTCCGCCCACCGGACACCTTTCTATCCAAAAAAAACCCTTGTAAATCAACAACTAAAAGTTGGCACGAGGATTGCTTGGTAGTTCCTGCGCCAGGAAGGGCTTCAGACAAAAGCTGACTGAAGACTGAACAAATGCGGGAAATCTAAAATTTTCCTTGCAAGCCCAGAATTGGTGTACTACTTTACTACCACACCACCGATCACCAACACTAAACAGGCCCCGTCATGAACGCCAAGACCATTGCCATCGCCATCGCCCTGATCGCCGGCACCGCGGTTGTTTCGTCGGTGCAGGCCTCCGAATCCATCAAGACCCTGTCTACCGTGCAGGTCCGCCCGGCCGCCGACCAGCTGGCCCAGCAGGCCTGGGAACAGGCCAGCGGCATCCCGACCCTGGCCACCGTGGAAGTGCGCCCGAGCGCCGACCAGCTGGCCGAGCGCAGCGGCTACGTCGCCGCCCCGGTCGCCGCCGCGATGCCGATCACCACCCTGGCCTCGGTGGAAGTGCGCCCGAGCCTGGAACAGCGCGTCGCCCTGGCCGCCGAACTGGAAGCCCAGCGCTACGCCGCCACCCTGGCCGCCGCCGCCACCAGCGTCGCCAACCAGGTGATCGTCAACCT
The DNA here is from genome assembly GCF_030237085.1 of Stenotrophomonas maltophilia group sp. Smal32. Classification (NCBI taxonomy): domain Bacteria; kingdom Pseudomonadati; phylum Pseudomonadota; class Gammaproteobacteria; order Lysobacterales; family Lysobacteraceae; genus Stenotrophomonas; species Stenotrophomonas maltophilia group sp. Smal32. Next base: position 110,414 of record NZ_JASJSI010000003.1, on the reverse strand, counting down.
GCCGGCCCTGCAGGTGCGTCCGAGCGCTGCCGACCTGCAGGCCCTGGCAACCGAAACCGCCCAGGTCCTGCTGCGCCCGTAAGCGGTGCCGCCCTGCCTCGCGCAGGGCGTGCGCCGTAAAGGCGGCGGCCGTCGCAGGTACACTGCGCCGATGAATGCCGCGCCCCAGTTCCACGTGATCCTGTTCCAACCGGAAATCCCGCCCAACACGGGCAACGTGATCCGGCTCTGTGCCAACACCGGCGCGCAGCTGCACCTGGTCGAGCCACTCGGCTTCGCACTGGAAGACAAGCAGCTCAAGCGCGCCGGCCTGGACTACCACGAGTATTCGCGCCTGCAGGTGCACCCCGACCTGGACACAGCGCTGGCGCGAATCGCACCGAAGCGGTTGTTCGCCCTGAGTACGCGTGCCAGCGTCCGCTATGACAGCGTGGCGTTCGAAGACGGTGATGCGTTCCTGTTCGGCCCGGAAAGCCGCGGCCTGCCGCAGGACGTGCTCGACGCCCTGCCTGATGGCCGCCGCCTGCGCCTGCCGATGCGGCCGGACAACCGCAGCCTCAATCTATCCAATACCGTTGCCGTGGTGATGTACGAGGCCTGGCGCCAGCACGGGTTTGCCGGCGGGGCGTGAAAGAAAGCAGCCGAGCATGGGCTCGGCTCTACACGTACGCTCCTTTAGAGCCGAGCCCGCGCTCGGCTCCCCCGTATCGCGTCCGGAAACCGGATAGCGTCAAAACGCGTTGATGCCGGTCAACTCACGCCCGATCACCAGCTGGTGCACGGTCTCGGTGCCTTCATAGGTGATCACCGATTCCAGGTTCAGCGCATGCCGGATCGCCACGTGTTCGGTGGTGATGCCGGCCCCGCCCAGCAGGTCGCGGCACTCGCGGGCGATATCAATGGCCATGCGGCAGTTGTTCCACTTGGCCAGGCTGACCTGCTGCGGCTGCAGCTGGCCAGCTTCCTTCAGGCGGCCCAGCTGCAGTGCCAGCAGCTGCGCGGTGGTGATGCGGCGGGCCATCTCGGCCAGCTTGATCTGCGCGCTCTGCGTGGCCGCCAATGGGCGGCCGAACAGCACGCGCTCCTTGGCGTAGCCCAGCGCCTCATCCAGGCAGGCGATGGCGGCACCGATCGGGCCCCAGCTGATGCCGTAACGGGCCTGGGTCAGGCAGCCCAGCGGGCCCTTCAGGCCTTTTACGTTCGGCAGGCGGTGGCTGTCGGGCACGCGCACGTCGTCGAAGAACAGCGCGCCGGTCAGCGACGCGCGCAGGCTCATCTTGTGCTTGATTTCCTGCGTGGTGAAACCGGCCATGCCTTTTTCCAGCACGAAGCCCTGGATGCCGTCCTCGGTCTGTGCCCAGACGATGGCCAGGTCGGCCACCGGGCCGCTGGTGATCCACATCTTGCTGCCGCTGATGCGCCAGTCGCTGCCGTCGCGCACCGCGCGGGTCTTCATGCTGGCCGGGTCGGAACCGCCGTGCGCCTCGGTCAGGCCGAAACAGCCGATCAGTTCGCCGCGGGCCATCGCCGGCAGCCATTGCAGGCGCTGTTCTTCGCTGCCGTAGGCGTAGATCGGGTACATGCACAGCGAGCTCTGCACCGACACGAAGCTGCGCAGGCCCGAGTCACCGCGCTCCAGTTCCTGGCAGATCAGGCCGTAGCTGACCGCACCGAGGCCACCGCCGCCGTACTCGGCCGGCAGGGTCGCACCGAGCAGGCCCAACGAGGCGATCTCCGGCACCAGTTCGTCGGGGAAACGTGCCTGGTCAAAGGCATCGCCGATGATCGGCAGCACCCGCTCGTTGGTGAAGCGGGCGACGCTCTCCTGTACGGCGCGCTCTTCCTCGTTGAGCAGGGAACGGACATCGAACAGATCGTACGGATGCAAAGCCATGGCACTCACACGCAGTCAGGACCCGGCCATTGTCGGTCATCCGGGCAGAGCGTGCCGACCAAGGTCGGCATCCACCAGAGCTGCGGCCCTACGCTGCATTGCAGCAATCCGGGTGTGAACATCGGCGATCTAGCTGGATCCGGCGCGTCCCGGTACCCTGACACATTCAAACAACCGTTTCGCCCGTGGCCGCACGCGCGATTCCCAGGCACCGCCGGTGGCCCCGATGCCGGCCCTACCCACGAGTCATGCAATCGATGAGCGCTGAAGCCAACGCCCTGCCCCCGCGTGAAGTAATGGAATTCGACGTGGTGATCGTCGGTGCCGGCCCCGCCGGCCTGGCCACCGCGATCCGCCTGCGCCAGCGCGCGATCGAAGCCGGCCGCGAGCTGTCGGTGTGCGTGCTGGAAAAGGGATCCGAACCAGGCGCTCACGTGCTGTCCGGTGCGGTGATGGACCCGCGCGCGCTGACCGAACTGTTCCCGGACTGGGCCGAGCGCGGCGCACCGCTGAAGCAGAAGGTCACCCGCGACGAATTCCTGTTCCTCAGCGAAACCGGTTCGCGCGGCACGCCCAACGCGCTGCTGCCGGAGTGCTTCCACAACGAAGGCAACTACATCATCAGCCTGGGCGAAGTGACGCGCTGGCTGGCGCAGCAGGCCGAGGCGCTGGAAGTGGCCATCTTCCCGGGCTTCGCCGCCGCCGAAGTGCTCTATGGCGACAACGGTGAAGTGATCGGCGTGGCCACCGGCGACATGGGCATCGAGAAGGACGGCAGCATCGGCCCGGCGTTCGAGCGCGGCATGGCCCTGCAGGCGAAGTACACGATCTTCGCCGAAGGCGCGCGCGGCCACCTGGGCCGCCAGCTGATCGCACGCTACAAACTGGACGAAGGCAAGGACCCGCAGGCCTACGGCATCGGCATCAAGGAACTGTGGCAGATCGACCCGGCCAAGCATGAGCCGGGCCTGGTGGTGCATGCCGCCGGCTGGCCGCTGGACAGCGACACCTACGGCGGCGCGTTCCTGTACCACGCCGACGGCGGCAAGGTCGCCATCGGCTACGTGGTCGGCCTGGACTACAAAAACCCGTGGCTGAGCCCGTTCGAGGAATTCCAGCGCTTCAAGACCCACCCGGACATCCGCAAGCACCTGGAAGGCGGCACCCGCATCGGCTACGGCGCACGCGCGATCACCGCCGGTGGCCTGCTGTCGTTGCCGAAGACGGTGTTCCCGGGTGGCGCACTGGTCGGCTGCGAGGCCGGCTACCTCAACGCCAGCCGCATCAAGGGCAGCCACGCGGCGATCAAGACCGGCATGCTGTGCGCCGACGCCGCGTTCGACGCGCTGGCTGCTGACCGCCAGCACGATGAACTGAGCGCCTATCCGAAGGCGTTCGAAGCCAGCTGGCTGTTCACCGAACTGCAGCAGGCCAAGAACTTCAAGCAGTGGTTCAAGAAGGGCCAGACCGTGGCCACGCTGATGACCGGCGTGGAGCAGTGGCTGCTGCCCAAGCTGGGCGTGCGCAACCCGCCGTGGACCCTGCACCGTACCCAGCCGGACCACGCCTGCCTGGAACCTGCGTCCAAGCACACCCGCATCGCCTACCCCAAGCCCGATGGCGTGCTGACCTTCGATCGCCTCAGTTCGGTGTTCCTGAGCAGCACCAACCACGACGAGAACCAGCCCAGCCATCTGACGCTGAAGGATCCGAGCATTCCGGTGAAGGTGAACCTGGCCGAGTACGCCGGCCCGGAAGCGCGCTACTGCCCGGCCGGCGTGTACGAGTTCGTTGGCGAAGCCGACAACGCGCGGCTGCAGATCAACGCGCAGAACTGCGTGCACTGCAAGACCTGCGACATCAAGGACCCCACCCAGAACATCGTGTGGGTGACCCCGCAGGGCGGCGGCGGCCCGAACTACTCGGGCATGTGATCGCCACGGGCTGCGACCGAGCGTCGCAGTCCATCGCTTGCCGCGCACCGCTATCCTGCCCGCCCATGCGTGCATCACTCCCGCTCATCGCTGTTGCCGTGGCCCTGGTCGCCACGGCCTGCCAGCGCCCGCCTGCAGCGCCCCCCACGCCGGAACAGGCGCACCAGCAGGCCATGCAACGCGCGTTCGAGTTGTGTGCCGGCTGCCACACCGTGCAGCCTGGCGGCATCCACCGCTTCGGCCCGAACCTGCACGGCGTGATCGGCCGTCGCGCCGGCAGCCTGCCCGACTACGGCTATTCCGACGGCATGCGCCGCGCCGACATCACCTGGTCCGCACAGACCCTGGATGCGTTCCTGCAGTCACCCACCCATGTTGTACCGGGCACACGCATGTACAACGCCTTCCCCAGCGCCGAACGCCGTGCGCTTGTGATCGCCTACCTGCAGCAGCAGTCGGCTCAGTGAGCCAGCCGCTGCAACTGCTGTTGCAGCCGCGCCACGAATGCCGCCACTGCGGCGAACAACGGCACCGGATCGGTCTCGGCCGCGTCCTGCAGGCGCTCGACCAGTGCATTGGCCTGCCCGGCCAGTGCCGTCGCCCCCACCGCACCCAATCCACCCGCCTGACGATGCAGGTGCAGCGCGGCAGCCTCACGGTCGCCGGCCTCCAGCGCGCGCTGCACAGCGGCCAGGTCACCTTCACTGGCCTGCAGCAGGCTGTCGCGCAACTGCTCGGCCACGGCCTGTGAACCGAAGCGCTGTCGCAGCGTGGCCAGGTCAGGCAGCATCACGCCGTCGGTGGCGGACTCCAGCACCGCCTCCTCGAACCGTTGACCCTGCGCCTGCGGCAACCAGCGCAACAGGGCCGCGCGCAGCGTCGCCAATGACAATGGCTTGGCCAGCACCTCATCCATGCCGGCTTCACGGCAACGACGCGCATCGTCGTCCAGCACGCTGGCGGTCAGCGCCAGCACGGCCAGCCGGGGTTGCCCGGTGCGTCCCTCGCGCTCGCGCAGAAGCCGGGTGAAGGCGAAACCATCCAGTACCGGCATACGGCAATCGGTAATGACCAGATCAAAGTGCTCCGATGCCAGGCGATCCAGCCCCTGCTGGCCATCACCGACCAGCACGTGCGGCACGCCCAGCTGCTGCAGCCGCCAGGCCATCATCGCCTGGTTGGTCGGATGATCCTCGATCACCAGCACGCGCGCCTGGCGCAGAGCCGACGGCAGCAGGGCAGCCTGTTCCTGTTCGGCAGCCAGCGCTTCAGCATCGGCAATGCCCGCTTCCACCAGCGATAGCCGTACCTCGGCGCAGGTACCTTCGCCGAGGGTACTGTGCAGCTCCAGCTCGCCCTCCATCATCTGCACCAGGCGATGGCAGATGCTCAGACCGAGGCCGGTACCACCATGGTCGCGCTGGATGTAGGCACCGGCCTGGGTGAACGGCGCGAACAGGTGCTGCACCTGTTCGGGCGCGATGCCCATGCCGGTGTCGGTGACGCTCAGGCGGAGCGGTTGGCGGCCATCTTCGGAGGTCGGGCCCATCACCTCCACCTGCAGCCGCACTTCGCCGCTCGGGGTGAACTTGATGGCATTGCTGAGAAGATTGAACACGATCTGGCGCAGACGAACGCCATCCACTTCATGGGCCGCTGCCAATTGCGGATCGATCTGTACCTGCAACGCCAGGCCGCGCGCGCTGGCCTGTGCGGAGAGCAGGCGGCACACGCTTTCCAGCAACGGCCTCAGCGGTTGTGGTACCGGCTCCAGCCGCAATGCGTTGGCCTCCAGCCGCGAGTAGTCGAGGATGTCGTCAAGGATCTGCCGGAGCATCTGTGCCGAGTCCTCGATCACGCCAAGGATGCGCTTCTGCTCTGCATCCAGCGGTGAGTGCGCCAGCACTTCCAGCATGCCCAGCACGCCACTCATCGGCGTGCGGATCTCATGGCTCATGGTCGCAAGGAAACGGGATTTCGCCTCGGCCGCCTGCTCGGCCTCGGCCTTGGCTGCGGTCAGGGCATCGGCCTGCGCACGGGCCTCGCTGGCATCCACCCAGTAGCCACTCCAGGTCACCACTCCGGCCTCGGCGGCATAGGGTTGCGCCTGGGTACGCACCCAGCGCGGGCCTGCGCCGTCGCCACGCAGGCGGAATTCCAGCACGAGCGGTGCGAACTGGTGCGCGGCCTGTTCGACGGCCTGCAGGATGCGCGCGCGATCGTCCTCTTCAACACGTTCCAGCAGCATCCTGGCGTCCTGCTCGGCCTGCTGCCGGGTGATCCCGAACAGGGCCTGCAGGTCGCCGGCAATGAACGGGAAGCTGAGCGTGCCATCAACCTCGCGACGGGCCTGGTAGACCACGGCAGGCAGGTTGTCGGTCACTTCGGCCAGACGCTGCTCCAGGTGGCGCCGCCCGGCCACTTCACGGCGCAGGCGCCAGTAGCCGATGCCATGGACCAGCAGCGCGGTCAGCAGCACCAGCAGCAGTGGTACGCCCCAGCGCAGCGCACCGCTCCAGTTGATGCCGTTGCGGTACTCGACCGCCAACCAGTCACCGCGCAGCGCCTCGCGCTCGCGTGGAGTCATCTGCATCAACAGCCGGTCGAAGGTTGTGGCCAGGGCGGCATGGCGGCGCTCCACCGCCAGCACCAGCTGGTCGTTGAAGCCCGCCGGCGCAGCCACCTGCAGGCGGCCCGGGAAGCGGTCGCGCAGCAGATGATCAACCACGGCCAGATTGCCGACGTAGGCGTCGGCCTCGCCATCGATAAGTCGCTGCAGCGCCTGCTCCGCACTGCGCGCGGCGATGATCCTGGCCTGTGGCGCCTGCTGCAGCACGTAGCCACGCACGCGCTCGGGATCGGAAAGCAGCACGCGCTTGCCCTGCAGGTCCGACAGGCCCAGCAACGCCGCCCCGTCGTGGCGGCTGACGATCACGTTGGGCACGCTGATGAAGGGCTGGCTGAACACCCACTCCGGGCCCAGGTAGCGCGAATCGGCCGGAATGCCCATCACGGCCTGCACCTCGCCACGGCGCGCCTTCTCGCGTACCTCGAACCAGTCATGGCTGTTCTGCGGCTGCAGATTGGCACCGGCCTGCGTCAGCCGCTGCAGGTATTCGCTGGCCAGGCCACTGGGCCTGCCCTTCTCATCGGCGAACGACAGCGGCGCAGCGTTCGGTGCAAAACCGACCTTCAACGGCGTCTCCAGCACCCGCTGCTCGGCCTGGCTCAGGGCCAGCTGTGCCGAGGCCGACCACTGCGGCGGCGGCAGCCAGCGCCGCGCCAACGCGTCGCGCTGGGCCTGGCTGGTCGCGGCCAGGGCGACGTCCAGCGCTTCGGCCAACGGCTGCTTGCCGTTGGGAACCCCGAAATGCAGCCGCTCGGGAGGCAGATCACTGGGCCTCAGCAGCACCACGCCCTGCAGACGCTCACGCGCGATCAGCTCGTTGGCGACATAGGCGTTGCCGATATAGACGTCAGCTTTGTCGTCTCTGACCATCAGCAATGCCGCAAGCGAGCTGTTTGCGACAAGCTGCCGCGCGCGCGGGAAACGCGCGCGCACCTGCGGACCGGTCAGGAAATCCTGTTCGATCACCACCCGCAGGCCATCCAGATCGGGGGTATCGGAAGCGCGCAGATCGCCCGGTCGCCCCACCAGGGCCAGCGGCGACTCGCCATAGGCCGCGGTGTAGACCATGCAGCGGGTACGGTCGGCGCTCAGAGCGACGTTCATGACCACATCGATCTCGCCACGGCACGCCGCATCCAGCACGGATGTCCAATCGGGGTAACGACGGGCTTCGACCTTCACACCCAGATGATGGGCAAGAAGCGACAGATAATCCGGCCCCAGGCCAACCTGCTGGCCATCACGGAGGGACTCGAACGGTGGCCAGCCGCTGTCATACTGGCCCACGACGATGCTTGGATGGGCGGCGAGGTACTCGCGCTGCATGGAGCTGAGCGGCAACAGCCCAGGCACCGCCTGTGCCAGCGCCACGGGCAGCACCAGCACGGCCAGCAGCAGGACCAGCCCGCGAACAGCCCAGCTACGCATCGGCGTCGATCTCCTAGAATCCTGACAGGGCCGCGATGGTCGCGGTCCGGCTTGCCCGGTGGCCATACTAGAGCATGAGCTTGCGCATCATCATCGCAGACGACCACCCGGTGGTCCGTATCGGTACCCGCGCCGTCATCGAGTCGAGCGGGGTCGGCCGCGTGGTCGGCGAGGCCGACAGCGCGCAGGCGCTGATGGCCCTGCTCGGAAGCCAACCCTGCGACCTGCTGGTGACCGACTACTCCATGCCGGGCAGCCCACAGGCAGACGGCTTCGCCATGATCGGCATGATCCGCCGCCGCTACCCCGACCTGCCGGTGCTGATGCTCAGCGTCTCCAACAACCTGGCGATCCTGCGCATGGTGCTCGACAGCGGTGTGCTCGGTCTGGTCGACAAGAGCTCGTCGATGGACGAACTGCCGCAGGCCATCCAGGCGGTCTACCGGGGCCAGCCCTACATCAGCCGCAGCCTGCGTGAGCGGGTCGAGGCTGCGGGCAGCTGGCGCATGCGCGAGGGTGATGGCAAGCCCCTGTCACCGCGCGAAGTGGAAGTGCTGCGGCTGCTCGGCACCGGCATGACGGTGAAGGAAATCTCGCTGCAGCTGCACAAGAGCGTCAGCACCATCAGCCGGCAGAAGGGCGACGCCATGCTCAAGCTGGGCCTGAGGGGCGACGCCGAACTGTTCGACTACCTGCGCGACGGCAAGATCTGAGAACCAGATCACACTGTAGGGGCCTCTGTCACCGCCCTCTTTGACCGGCCGCCATTCTGTGCCAAGATGATCCGGCATGGGTTTTCAATGCGAGGTCGAAGGAATCGACCGGCTCATGTCCTCGCTCCCGTCCCTGGTGGATGGGGTGCGGTTTCCTGCCGGCCGTCTGGCCCGGCAACGCTGACCATGGAGAGGCGCATGCATCACCCCCCCGAGCTACGTTGGACCCTGCCGTTGCGGCCCCTGCGCGCATTCGCGGCGTGCCTGCTCGTCTCTCTTTCCGCTGCCGCCTGCAGCGCCGCCGATCCGGCCCCCTCGTCCTCCCAGCCTGGTGCCCCCGTGCAGGCTGCCGATGCGCCCCGACAGGATGTTGCCCCGATGCAGAACACCTCTCCCGACACCGCCGTCACCCCGCCCGACGCGCCGACCGTGATGTACTTCACCTACCAGGTGGACGGTGATGGCGCGACCTCCTACGAGGTACAGAACGGCAGCGTGGCGACCTTCTGGTTCGGCCACACTTTCACCCTCGACGGCACCACGTATTACACGGGTTTCTCCTGGGATACCCGCGAGCACTACGGCAAGCCGGGCGAGCAGTCACCGGCCGGCCCGGATGACCGCGCCAACCTCGCCGAGGCCACCTTCGTGCTGGCCGGCAGCGATGCGAACAAGCCCTGGAAGTTCCGTGGCCAGGAATGGACCATCGGCGCACTGGGCGCCTACGACAAGGCCGACGACGTCGATACACGGCGCAAGCCGCTTGAACACCGCACCGCCGACGGCCGCCTGCTGCTGGCGGTGCCAACCAGCAGCTTCGACCGTGGCATCAGCAGCACCGGCTACGCGCTGCTGCTGTTCAACCCCAAGCGCAGCGAAGACGACGTGGACAGCAAGGTCTGGCGCTATGTCGGCTCGGTGCGCACCGGCGAGGACAACAGTGCCGCCTGCGACGAGGGCAACGTGATGCCCTGCACCGACAGCGATGGCGAGCTGGCGTTCGCTGCCGACGGCAATGGCCTGCCGCGACTGACCGTGACCTTCAAGGGCACCACCATCGACGCCCCGGGCAAGACCCGTGCGCTGGCTGCCGGCGACGCCGTGCACTACACCTTCGACAGCGCGACCCAGCAGTACGTCGCGCCCTGATTGCCACCCGCACACGCGGGTTACCTGTTGACCGACATGTTCTTGACTCATGGATGAGTCCGGTTGGCGATTCGCGGCACGCGCCGCTCCATCAACCCCGAGGAAGACGTCATGGCACAGCATGACTACAGCAGAAAGGAAGTCCTGGACATCGTCGAGCAGGTCGCCCGGCACAAGGGCATTCCCGTCGATGATTTCATGCGCTTTGCGCACATCGAGACCGGCGGCACGTTCAACGAGCGCGCCCACAACACCTCGTCCGGCGCCAAGGGCCTGTTCCAGTTCGTGCCCGGCTCCGCGCGCCAGTATCACCTGACCGGCCACGAGTTCGACCCGACCCGCAACACCGAAGCGGCCGCACAGATGTACCAGGACAACCTGGACTCGATGGCACGCCGCAACGAACGCACTGGCCACCCGTACCTGTCCGGTGGCAGTACGCCGACCGGGCTGGACCTGTACCTGGCCCACCAGCAGGGCAGCGCCGGCTATGGCTCGGTGCAGACCGCAATCGCCACCGGAACCTTCGGCGTGGTGCGCAACGGCCATGGTGAAGAGATCAACATGCGCCGCAACGTGCTCAACCAGATCGGCTCCGATGCCAAAGCGCTCACCGGCCACACCCTGGCCGAGATGCGCGGCATGAACGATGGCGACCTGGCGCGCACCTTCTCCAGCTACTACATCCACAAGTACGCGGCGATCAGCATTCCGGAAAAGAACATCGCGCCGCAGACGGTGGCGTCGGGCCAGGGCCAGGCCCAGACCCCGGCAGCGGCCAGCGCCGCCGTGGCGGCCGGTGCTGCCACGCTGGCGGCGACCGCAACCGCTGCTGCCGCGCCGAAGCCGGGCATCGAACTGCAGGCGGCCTACGAGGCCGGCGTGAAGTACGACCACGTCAAGTACGCCATCAACATCCCGGGCCACGCGCTGTACGTACCGGGCAAGACCGGCAAGAACGTGGAGCAGGGCTACATCGACTGTTCCGGCTGGGTCGGCACGCTGCAGAACCGCACCATGGACGAGATCAACCAGAAGGCCGGGCATGCGGTGTTCAGCAAGGCCGATCGCATCGACCTGGGCAACCTGGGCTCCGGCGGCATCGTGCGCAAGGCATTCGACCAGTCCGGCGTGCTGCTTGACCGCGACGCGATCCTGAAGCCCGATGCGCTGAAGGAAGGCATGATCATCGGCCTGGATACGGCCAGGACCCGTCACGAGCATTGGAACGGCATCGACCACATCGTGATGGTGGTGCGCGACCCCAACACCGACAAGCTGCTGATCAGCCAGTCCACCGGCAGCAAGGGCGTGCACACCATGCCGGTGGAGGACTACCTCAAGCAGGTGAAGGAGCACCCGAACTGGAAGCTGTACGCCTCCGATCCGCTGTCCAAGGCGCGCGACCTGCTGGAAAACCGCACCCAGTCGCATGAGCAGACCCAGGGCAAGCCTGCCGCCGAGCACAAGGCCGCTGCCACGCCGCACGCCGAACTGTACAAGCAGGGCGCGCACAGCGAGGGCGTGCGCAAGGTGCAGGAGCAGCTGGGCCACCTCGGCTACGTCGGTGCCGACGGCAAGCCGCTGGTCGAGGATGGCCGCTTCGGCCGCAACACCGACGCGGCGGTGCGCCAGCTGCAGAAGGACAACGGCCTGGTGGCCGACGGCATTGTCGGGGTGAAGACGCTGGAGGCCATCAAGGAAGCCCGCGAACGGCCGTTGCTGAACGACGAGCGGCACCCGCGCAATCCATTGTTCATCCAGGCCAGCAAGGGTCTGGAACTGATGCCGGCAGGCACCTTCAAGGATCGCCATGCGCTGGAAAGCGCCGCTGCGGCCCTGACCAAGGAGGCGCATGCCGCCGGCCTGCAGCGCATCGACACGGTGGTGCCGAGCCCGAACGGTGAGCGCCTGTTTGCCGTGCAGGGCACGATCGGTGACCCCGCCGCCAGCCGCGTGGCGGTGGATACCCGTGCCGCCAGCGAGCAGAGCCTGGCGCTCAGCAGCGGTGCCGTGCAGGGCGCGCCGAACGTGCTGCACCAGCAGCAGGATGCCCAGCAGGAGCAGGCCCGGCAGGCACAGAAGGCGATGGGCGTCTAAGCCCGCAGCGCCTTGGGAGAGAAGGGAGGGCCACGTCCGCGTGGCCCTTTCCCTTTCTGCCAGCTGAGCGGCCGCAGCCGCTTTCAGCCTTGCTTCATGCCGCCTGCCGCTAGATGAATGCGCAAGCCGACCGGTGGACCAGGCAATGTTCCGGCAATGTTGGAACGCCAGCGTGGACACCACGGCAGCCGGGGCGCCCCGCGCCCTCCCTGCCCAGCGTGGCATGCACCTCACAGGAGAACGAACATGCTCAGTACTTCCACACTCAGCTTCCGTGGTCTGGCGATGGCGCTGGCACTGGTTGCCGGTGTCGCCGTGGTCAGCGATGCCAGCGCGATGTCGAGGAAGGACAAGCGCACCCTGGTCGGCGCCGTGGTCGGTGGCGTGGCCGGCAACCTGCTCTCCAACGGCGATCCTGCGGCCACCGTCGGTGGTGCCGTGGCCGGCGGCGCGATCGGCAACCTGACCACCTCCGACCGCCGCGACCGTCGCTATTACGACAATCGCTATTACGACAACCGCTACGACCGCCGCTACGATCGTGGCTATTACCGCAGCGGCTATTACGACCGTGGTGACGACCATCGCTGGCAGCGCGAGCGCTACTACGACAACCGCTACTACCACGACCGCGGCCGCCATCGCGGCTGGTAAGCGGCGCGGCGGCATCATCGCAGGTGATGCACGGACGGGCGGGTCGATGACCCGCCCGTTTGCGTTGGCCGTGGTCATGGCGTTGAATGCGCAGCCTTGGATGTGATTTTTCCCACTCGGGCTGCGGCATGACGTCTTCCTCCCACCGCGTGCAGGGCCTCAACAACGACGAGGTCGCTGCCGACTGGCCACCCATCAGCGCCGCGGACATCGCGTGGCTGGGTGCGCGCTACCCGCAGCTGGGCGAGCACAGCCAGGCCCGCTGGCACAGCCCGCGACCACTGTCGGCCGCCGCCATCGTCGACGGCGTGGACGGCGCGGTGTTCGTCAAGCGCCATCACCACAGCGTGCGCAGCGCGGCCTGCCTGGAAGAAGAACATCGCTTCATCGCCCGTCTCGCCGCAGGGGGCGTACCGGTGGTGCAGGTGCTGGCGGCGACCGATGGCCGCACGGCCGTTGAACACGGCGAATGGACCTTTGAACTGCATGCCGTCGGCGTGGGCGAAGACGTCTACCGCGACGCCGTGTCGTGGTCGCTGCTGACCGATGTCGCGCAGGCACGCGAGGCGGGCCGCATGCTGGCCACGCTGCACCGCGCCGCCGCCCGCTACCACGCGCCCCAACGCAGTACCCACCTGCTGGTCGCGCGCGACGATCTGATCCGCGCCGACGATCCGATCGCGGCAATCAAGTCAGGGCTGCACGAACGCCCCGGCCTGGCACGTTACCTCGCACGCATCCCATGGGAGGCGCAGCTGCAGCGCGACGTGCTGCCGTGGCACGCCGGCCTGGCCGCGCGCCTGCGCGACGAGCCGCGGCTGTGGGCGCACAACGACTGGCATGTGTCCAACCTGCTGTGGCGCGACGGGCAGGTCAGCACCGTGCTGGATTTCGGCCTGGCCTCGCCCACCAGCGCGCTGTTCGACCTCGCCACCGCGATCGAGCGCAACGCGGTGGCGTGGCTGGAACTCGAGCGCGGCATGGAGGCGGTGCGCATCGATATCGCGCTGGCCCTGCTCGACGGCTACCGCCAGGTACTGCCGCTGTCTGCGGCACGCGTGCACCTGCTGGCCGACCTGCTGCCGATGGTCCATTTCGACTTCGCACTGTCCGAAGTGGAGTACTTCGAAGGCATCACCGGCTCCACCGCGAACGCGGACGTGGCGTGGCAGCCCTTCATGCTGGGGCACCCGGCATGGTTCCACAGCGCGCCGGGACAGGCACTGCTGCAGGCCCTGCACGCGGCAGCCTGAAGGGCGCCGGCTCGCAAATCCGTACCATTTGTAGTGAAATGGCCACCTGAAGCGGGGGTGCCTGGATCTGCCAGGCTGAGAGAGTCCCTTGGAACCTGATCCGGTTTGCACCGGCGTAGGGAGCTTTGAGCCGCAGCCACACCCCCGTCATGGGCCGGTGCACCTGCGCGCCGTCGCTTCGTCTCCCTTGTTGTCCGAAGACGAACCGAATGAACAGCTGCCTGCGCCCCACCCTGCTTTCCCTCGCCCTCTGCGCCGCGCTGCCATTGCACGCCAGCGAGGCCGATGCGTCCCCCGATGCGGCTGCCACCGGCGCCGAACGCTCGCCGACCGAACTGGCAGCGGTGCGCGTGCAGGCCGGCAGACCGAAGACCGATACTTCGCGCGTGAATGCCTTCGGTGGCGGCAGCTGGAAGGACACGCCGGCGTCGGTGAACGTGCTTGAGCGCGACTACCTCGATCGCCGCCAGGTGCGTTCGCTGTCCGAGCTGGCCAGCAACGATGCCTCGCTGGGTGATGCGTATGCGCCGGTGGGTTACTACCAGAACGTCGCCATCCGTGGCTTCGCACTGGACCCCGCCACCGGCTACCGCTTCAACGGACTGTCCATCGCCGGCGAACAGCGCCTGGCGCTGGAGAACGTGCAGTCGGTGGAGATCCTCAAGGGTGAAGCCGGCCTGGCCGCAGGCGTGATGGCGCCCGGCGGCATCATCAACTACATCGGCAAGCGCCCGGCCGAAGTGCGCACCGCCACGCTCGGTACCGATTCGGAAGGCTCGCGCTACGTCGCCGTCGATGTCGGCCACTGGATCACCCCGCGTTTCGGTCTTCGCCTGAATGCCGCCTGGGACTCCAGCAATTCCTATGTCGAGCACGCCGATGGCCGTCGCAACTTCTACTCGCTGGCGGCCGACTGGCTGATCGGCGAGCGCGGCAAGCTGGAAGTGGATGCCAACTACCAGACCAGCTCGCAGCGTTCGGTGTCCGGCTACCAGCTGCTGGGCGCACGCGACCTGCCGCGCGGCGTCGACCGCGAGCACCTGCTCGGCTACCAGCCGTGGCAGCGCCCGGTGGATATCGCCAGCACCAACATCACCGCCCTGCACACCTACGATTTCAACGACGCCTGGCAGTCGCGCGTCTCGGTCGGCCACAGCCGCTCGGTGATCGACGACAACGTCGCCTTCGCCTACGGCTGCTACTACGCCGTGCAATGCGCCGATGGCAGCGTGCCAGGCAACTACTTCGCACCCAACGGCGACTACGACATCTACGACTACCGCAGCCCGGACGACACCCGACGCAACCAGCAGGCCCGTGCCGAGCTGCGCGGTCGCTTCGAGACCGGCAGCGTCGGCCACCAGCTGACCGTCGGCGCCGACTACTTCCGCCGCACCGTGGACAAGCGCCCCAGCGTCAACGAGTACGTCGGCACCAGCAACATCCACGAAACGCCGGTGCCAGTGTTCGAGCCGTCGCCGAAGATGCCAGGCCCGTCCGCACGCCGCCTGGACAGCCGCCAGACCGCGTTCTTCGCGCTGGACCGGATGAGCTTCGGTGATGACTGGCAGTGGCTGGCCGGTGGCCGCTTCGTGCGCCTGGACGAGCGCGCCTACGACAAGCGCGGCACCCCGCAGCGCCACAGCCGCCTGTCGCGCTTCCTGCCACAGACCGCCGTGGTATGGAAGGCCACCGACCAGCTCAACGCCTACGCCAGCTACGTGCGTGGCATTTCGTTGGGCCAGGAAGCGCCGTTCTGGACCAGCAATGCCGACACCTTCCTGCCGTCGGTGCAGTCGCGGCAGCTGGAAGTGGGCGTGAAGTACGTGCCGGTCGAGGCGCTGACCCTGGGCGCGGCGGTGTTCCGAATTTCGCAGCCGTACCAGTACGCCAAGCCCGACAACAGCGACGTGGGCTACACCTTCGTCGAGGAAGGCACCCAGACCCACACCGGCCTGGAGCTGACCGCCAACGGCCAGCTGACGGACGCATTGCAGATCGTGGCCAGTGCAAGCCTGCTGCAGGCGCGTGCTCGCGATACCGGCACGCCCACCTATGAAGGCCATCAGCTGGTGAACGTACCGAAGGTTCGGGCCAGTGTGCACCTGGCCTATGCGCTGCCCTTCGTGCAGGGTCTGGACGTGACCGGTGGCTGGCGCTATGCCGGTGCCAAGGTGGCCCGCGCCGACGGCGGCGTGCGTGCACCGGACTACTCGGTGTTCGATGCCGGCCTGCGTTTCCAGCATCGCCTGCACGACCGTGCAGTAACCTGGAACCTGTCGGTGGACAACGTGTTCAACCGCTTCTACTGGCGTGATACCGGCAGCAGCGGCGGTGACTACTACCTGTTCCCCGGCGCGCCTCGACAGGCCCGCCTGTCGGTGACGTTCGCGCTGTGAGCGGCGTGATGCTCGAGTGGACCGCCGCCCTTTGCAGCATCCTCGGTGTCTGGCTGATGGCCCGGCGCCGGCTGGCGGCGTGGCCGGTGGGCCTGCTGTCGGTGACGCTGTACGGGCTGGTGTTCGCCGAGGCCAAGCTGTACTCGGACACCCTGCTGCAGGTCGCCTTCGGTGGCTTCCTGGTCTACGGCTGGCTCAACTGGCGGCAGCATGCCGTCGATGAGGGCAGCATCCGCATCGTGCCGCTGGCGCGCGGCAAGCTGCTGCGCGACCTGGCCATCGGCCTGTGTGGTGGCGTGGCGCTGGGAGCCGGCATGCACACCTTCACCGACGCCGCGCTGCCGTGGCTGGACGCGATGCTGACCACACTGAGCCTGGTTGGCCAGTGGTGGCAGGCGCGACGCCACGTGGCCTGCTGGTGGGTGTGGATCGGGGTGGACGTGGTCTACGTGGGCGCGTACCTGTTCAAGTCGCTGCACGTGACTGCCGCGCTGTACGTGTTCTTCCTGGGCCTGGCCGTGTTCGGCCTGCGTGCATGGAGCGCGGCCGCACGCGAACCGCAGGTGGCGCCGGTTCGTTGATGCGGATGGCCGGGCTGGGCACCGGTAGTCGCCAACCTTGGTTGGCGCGTGCGTGCCGACCAAGGTCGGCATCTACCCAGCACATTCACGCATGGCGTGGATCTACTGGGTAAGCAGCAGGCCCAGCCGCAGCGGCTGGCGCATGTCCGCCGGCGGGGCTGCCTGCAACGGCGCGGCCTGCAGCGTCGCGCGCAGGTCTGCGTCGACCTGGGCATCACCCAGGCTGTCGAACTCCAGCTTCGAGATGCGGCCGTCCGCCGCAATCCACAGGCTCACCGGCAGCGGCGTGGGTGTATCCGGGTGTGCACGCAACCACTCCACCACGCGCTGCGCCTGCGGGTCCTGCTCCTGCTGCAGGCGCTGCTGCAGCTGGCCCCCCACGGTGGCGGCATAGGCCATCCAGTGCGCAGGGGCCTCCTGCGCGGAAACGCTGGCACTCCCCAGTGCCAACGCGCCGAACAACGCAGCCAGCGGCCGCCACCAGCGCCGCGCGCCGGTCCCGTTCCCAGTCCTGACCATCGCCAGCCTCCTGCACTCCCATCCAGCGCGCCATGGTCGGCGCCATAGATGACAGGCAGATGGCGGGCCGTGATGGCCCGGCGCGATCAGTCGCCAAGGTCGGCCAGCACCTTGCGAGAAGGCGCAAAGAAGGTCACGCCGGTAGTGGCGGTGGAGAAGTCGAGGATGCGGTCGTGCAGCGGCGCGGGATTGCCGATGAACATGCGCTCGAGCATCTTCTCGATCACCCACAGGCGGCGCGTGTAACCGATGAAGTAGGTGCCGTACTCGCCACGGCCCGGGTTGGCGAACGGCATGTTGTCGCGCAGGATCTCGTGCTCGCCGTCGGCGTCTTCAATGGTGCACAAGGTCTTGTGCGACTTCTGCGCATCCGCCGGTGCGTCATCCAACTCGATGTTGTCGTGCTTGGTGCGGCCGATGATCGCTTCCTGCGCCTCGGTCTTCTGAGCGCGCCACGCATCGAGGTTGTGCAGGTACTTCTGCACCACCACGTAACTGCCGCCGGCATGCTCCGGGTCTTCGTCACCCACGATCGTGGCTTCCGGCAACGACAGCCCTTCCGGATTGGCGGTGCCGTCGACGAAATCGAGCAGGTCGCGGCCATCGAAATAGCGGAAACCGGCTACGTCATCGACCGCTTCCACCGCATCGCCGAAGGCCATCAGCAGGTTGCGCTCGAACGCCACGATCAGATCCATGGTGCGTGCGCGGATGTGATACAGCAGGTCACCCGGCGTGGAAACAGCGGTATGGGTCGCGCCCTTGATCTCGCGGAAGGGCTTGAGCTCGCGCGGTGGCGTGGTGCCCACCAGCGGCTTCCACACGCGGTGACCAATGGCCACGTTGCAGGTAAAGGTGCGCTCGATCTCGCGGATGGCGGTGTTCTTGATCAGGTCATCGGTGCTGGCCAGCACCTCGCGCGCCTTGGCGATCGACGCTTCGTCACCCTTCACCTTCAGCACCAGGAACGCCGCCGAATGGGTCAGCGGCGCAGTGATCTGCTGCGGCTCGTTGTCGAGCGTGTGGTTGAGGGCGGTGATCGGTGCGGGCTGGGAGTTCACGGCGGTTCCTGCTGGCTTGAGGCGGGCGCATCGCGTGGCGATGTGCGGGCGATCATAGCGGAACCACCTGACCGGGGACGGAGCGGTTCTCGTTCCGTCCACCAGCGAAGGTACGAAGACCTCAATCCACATCACTCCAGACCGCCAACTCGTAGCCATCCAGATCGCGGAACTGGAAGCGGCGGCCACCAGGAAACGCGAACACCGCCTGCACCACCTCGCCCCCAGCGGCAGTCACACGCTGCTGTGCATCGGCCAGGTCCGCGCAGTAGAGGATCACCAGCGGCCCGCCGTGGGCACGCACCGGCGCGTCGGCCACGAAGCCGCCTTTCAGGCGGCCATCGTCGAACTCGGTGTAGGCCGGCCCGTAGTCGGTGAAGTGCCAACCGAACACCTCGCCGTAGAAGCGTTTGCTGCGGGCGATGTCGGCGACGTTGAATTCGATGTTGTCGATGCGGCGTTCGGCATCGTGAGGTGCGACGTGGCTCATGGCGTGGCTCCGTGGTGGGAGCCCCAGCTTCAATCAACGTGGCATCGCGGTCTTGAACGAAACGGCCATCATTGGCCCCATTCCAGGCGCAGCTCGCGTGCTGTCATGCTGGCAAGCTCACGTGCCTCGCGGCTGAGATGGGCCTGGTCGGCATAGCCGGCCTCGGCGGCCAGCATCGCCAGCGAGTGCTGCGGCAGCGCACGGCTGTGGCGAAGAAAACGTTGCAGGCGCAGGATCCGCTCCAGCGTCTTGGCGCCGTAGCCGAACTGCGACTGGCTGAAGCGCCGCAGGCTGCGCGGACTCAGGCTCAGGCGTGCCGCCAGCGCATCCAGCGTGGCGTCACCAATGGCGAGCGCCTGGAACAGGACATGTGCCCGCTGCGCCGGGGTATCGAGCGCGGACGCACCCATATGCTGTTGCAGGCAGTGCGCCATCCGCTGCAGGCGCTGTGCAGGCGTGGTGTCACCAATGGAGGCCGCCGCCTTGCTCGCCCACGCGCCCTTCAGATCGGCCAGTGGCACGGCCTGGCCGATGATCTCGGCCAAGGGCAGGCCCAGCGCGGCCAATGCCTGGCCGGGACGGAAGCGTGCCCCCAGCACCTGCGCACCGGGTGCCAGCGCCGGGTGCGCGGCCACGCGATCCGGGCCGACCACGAACAACGCACCGTCGCGCCAGAGGATATCCACGCAACCATCGGGCAGTACGGTGATGTGCCCATCGGCATCGGCAGGAAGCTGGCTCTGCCACAGCTGACCAAAGTGGCCGCGCAGCGGCGCAGGCGCCGGATGCTCCTGGTAGGCCGTGCCAGTACCTGCGAGGGGGGAAGGGTCGCCCATGCCGCATTGTGGCGCCACAGGGCCCATAAAAGTGAAGCCCGGCGCGAGGCCGGGCTTCGGTTGGCGTGTGGGAGAGAGAGAGTCACACGCCAGAACAACACGCACTAACGACAGGCGTTTGTTACCAGGTGAAGCGCGGGCCCACGAACCACTCGCGGTCGCCGGCCTTGGCCAGCTTCACTTCGCCACTCAAGCCCCAGTTCTGGTTGAACTTGGCGGTGGCGCCCACGCGGCCGTAGAACTCGCCGTCCGGGTTGTAGCCGTGCTTCTTGCTGAAATCTTCGTAGCCGGCCATCACGTAGCCTTCCACGTACGGGTTGAACGCGGTGCGCACGCCCACTTCGGTGGAGTAGCCGTTGAAGTCCAGGCCACGCTTTTCGTCGTACTTCTGGTACGCAACACGGGCCACCAGGTCGGTGTTCGGTGCGATGCCGTAGTTGTAGCCGACACCCAGGCGCCACTGGTCGACGTCATTCTTGAACTTGTCGGTCTCCTGCGCGCTGTAGTCGCCGAAGATGTGGAAGTTCGGGTGCACCGCCACGGAACCCTTCACCTTCCAGCCATCGGCGTCGCCGCCCTTGGCATCGGTGTTCACGTAGCCGCCTTCAACGTAGTTGTACGACAGGCCATCGGTCGCCGATGCAGCGAACGGCAGAGCAGCCAGAAGACCCAGGGCGAGCAGCGAATTCTTGTTCATCGGGACACACCTTTAATTATTTTGGTTTCGTCGACCGCCTCCCGGGAGGGGGAGAGAGAGGAGGTGGTCGACAGGTGTGAATTATCCGTTAGGGGGTCTAATCGACCCTGAATATTGAACTGACTGGTGTATAAATAAGGCTCCCGTTCAGGGAACTCCAACTGCGGTGCGTACTAGACGGGCAACCATAGGTTTGCGCTTTTGCTGAACCTATGGTTGCGCAAGAGCTGGAAACCTATGGTTGCAGTGGTTCAGGGGCAGAGCTGACGTCCGCGGCTCCTTGGCTCTAGCCAACGGCCAAGGAGGCAAGCACCGCCCTGACGTCGGTCCAAACTTGTCGGTCCTTAACAAGTAAGGAGACCCTTTAGGTGCCCTACGAAGGTTCGCGGCCTTGGAAGTCGAACGAAGCATGCCGTTGGCGTTAGCGACTCAGGACCAGTAGTGCTCGACATCGCCAGATGTTTCGTCCGCCACGGGCCGTACGCTGTCGCCCTCGCCCCTGTTGAATCTCACGGCTGCTTCATGCCAGAAGCTGGCATCGCTAGCCGTGGCGTCCAGAGATTTCGAGGCAGTGTCGAGCATCTATCTCTCCGGTGGACTGCTAGAGACAGCGTTTCTCTAAGACAGATGCCTCCCGGAAGCCGCCGGGCAAGGCGTCCGCTTCCGGTCGCATCACGCCTTGCTTCTAGGCTCGGGCGAAGCCTGACCACCCCCTTCAACAGGAGTAGGTCATGGCAATTATTCACACACACCAGCCCCACGAGCCCTGGAACAAGGGAAAGCTGATCGGTCAGAAGGCGCCGCTCAAGCTGAAAGATATCTGGGCCATCCGGATCAGACTTCAGCTTGGCCACAAGGTTCGAGATCTAGCCCTATTCAATCTGGCAATTGACTCCAAGCTCCGCGCCTGCGACTTGGTGAAACTCCGGGTGTCCGATGTATCTCACGGCAGGCAGATGGCTTCGCGAGCTATGGTGATGCAACAGAAGACCGGTCGCCCTGTCCAGTTCGAAATTACCCAATCGACTCGCGAGGCTGTACAGGCCTGGATCACTCATGCTGACCTGAAGGCCTCGGACTTCCTGTTCGCGACCCACGGGTCGGACTCGCCCCAGCTTTCGACGAGACAGTACGCCAGGATTGTCCACCGCTGGGTTGAGGAAGCTGGTCTCGAGTCGGGTTCCTATGGCACGCACACGATGCGCAGGACAAAAGCTTCGTTGATCTACCGCAGGACGCGAAACCTCAGGGCTGTCCAGCTATTGCTTGGGCACACGAAGCTCGAGAGCACCGTGCGTTACCTAGGCATCGAGGTCGATGATGCCTTAGAGATTGCCGAGCAGACTGATGTCTGAGTCCATAAGGGTCGCTCCTTGCCCATCGAAGGTCGAGGAGCGGCCATAAGCAGACATCCACCCCATCCCTGATAAACATCCCTAGGCCGCAGCAGACCTCGAGCCTGCTGCGGTCAATTGGTTTTGGGGCAGACTACGCCGATGGCCTAAATTCCCCTAGGTCAGTGAGTCTAGCCCGTCCCTTCTAGACGCCTTAGGCCACTTCAAGTTGATGTATCGTCCGCACAGAAGATCCCATGCATCGCGCCCAGCAGTGCTGCAACGCGCGGGTCTGCCATGCGGTAGACGATCGACCGCGATTCCCGTCGGGTCGCTACAAGCTTTCGTTGGCGGAGTTCGGCCAGTTGCTGGGAGAGCGCCGGCTGTCGGATGCCGGTGGCGTCCTCCAGTCCGCTCACCGTCATTTCACCTTGCGCGAGCTGGCACAGCAGCAACAGGCGGGAGGGAGTGGCCATGAAGCGCAGCAACTCGGCCACTTCGGGCACGCGCTCCTTCATCGTGGCTAGGTCTGACGGGCTGAATGGGGGGCTGGTCACGGGTAAGGGCAACTTGGCCGGGTGATGTGATGCAAACACCATGGGGAAGGCGCCCAGTCTAGCATGCTTCTATAGTTGCACACCTTATGTAACTATGTAATGATTAAGCAGCCAATCCCCCCGGAGCCAGTCGTGAACCAATCCGTAGCGGTAGACGCCCCCTTGGAGCAGGCTGTCCGCGTCGTCAACGATGCCCGTGCCGGCCTGCTCCCCTCGCCTCATGTAAAGACCTTCTTCGATCCTGCCACTTTCACTGCCAGTCACGTCGTACGCGATCCATCTTCTTCAGCGTGCGCCATCATCGACAGCGTCCTTGACTTCGACATGGCCGCAGCCCGCACCTCCACTGCCTCCGCATCGGCGTTGGTGGACTACGTGCGGGCCGAGCGCCTACAGGTGCAATGGTTGCTGGAAACCCACGCGCAT
Organism: Stenotrophomonas maltophilia group sp. Smal32; assembly: GCF_030237085.1. NCBI lineage: Bacteria > Pseudomonadati > Pseudomonadota > Gammaproteobacteria > Lysobacterales > Lysobacteraceae > Stenotrophomonas > Stenotrophomonas maltophilia group sp. Smal32. The sequence goes on along the minus strand of NZ_JASJSI010000003.1, from coordinate 87,760 downwards.
GCCGACCACCTGTCCGCGGCTCCATGGCTGCAGGAGCAGGTGGGAGGCGCGCTGGCTATTGGCGAACACATCACCGCAGTCCAGGAAACCTTCGGCAAGGTCTTCAACGCCGGCACTGCATTCAAGCGGGATGGCAGCCAGTTCGATCGCCTGTTCGCCGACGGTGCCTCCTTCCGCATCGGTAATCTGCACGCGATGTCGCTGCACGTGCCAGGCCATACCCCGGCTTGTCTGGCGTACGTGATCGGCGACGCCGTATTTCCTGGAGACACGCTGTTCATGCCGGACTACGGCACCGCCCGATGCGACTTTCCAGGTGGCTCGGCGCGCCAGTTGTATCGCTCGATCCAGCGCCTGCTGTCCCTGCCCGACGCCGCCCGCGTATTCCTGTGCCATGACTACAAAGCCACCGGCCGGGACCATTTCGCATGGGAAACAACCATCGGTGCCGAAAGGACAACAAACATGCATGTGCACGAGGGCGTGAGTGAAGCCATGTTCGTGGAACTGCGGGAGGCTCGTGATGCCACGCTTCCGATGCCACGGCTGATCCTGCCGTCAGTGCAGGTCAACATGTGCGCCGGCCATCTGCCCGAACCCGAAGAAAACGGCGTGCGCTACCTCAAGCTGCCGGTGGACCTGCTATGACGCTCTCTCATCTGGCCTGGTATTGGCCGCTCGCTGGCGGTGCGATGATCGGAACAGCGGCCGGAGCCTATCTACTCCTTCTCGGGCGCGTTGCTGGCATCTCGGGTCTGCTTGCCAGGACACTGGGCATGCCGGGTGACGGCGGACGCAGCAGTGCTGCCCTGTTCCTGGCGGGACTTGCCCTGGCGTCAGGCTTGGCAATGGTGGCCAGGCCCATACCCCTGCCGGCGCTCTCCGCAAACGGAGCAGTGGTATTGGTGATTGCCGGACTGCTGGTGGGTTACGGAACTCGCCTTGGCGCTGGCTGTACCAGTGGGCACGGTGTCTGCGGACTAGGCCGGGCATCGCCGCGTTCGGTGGTGGCGACCTGCGTGTTCATGCTCGTGGGCATGGCCACGGCAACCCTGGTACAGATTGCGACCGGAGGCCCGGCATGATCCGTCTTGCCGCGTTCCTGTGCGGCGCACTCTTCGGATTGGGCCTGGTCGTATCCGATATGGCCAACCCAGCCCGCGTGCTTGCTTTCCTGGATGTGAGCGACGCCTGGGACCCCTCCCTGGCGCTGGTCATGCTGGGCGCACTGATTCCTTCCGGCGCAGCCTACCTGTGGATACGCGCCCGAGGAACACCACTGCTTGCCGCATCGCTGCACATTCCCACCCTTCGCATCATCGATCGGCGCCTGGTCATCGGTGCGGCGATATTCGGCCTGGGTTGGGGACTGGCCGGAGTGTGTCCCGGCCCGGCCATCGCGTTGCTGGGAACCGGCCAGCCCTTCGCGATCATCTTTGCCACGGCAATGATCGCTGGCGTGCTCCTGCATGGCCTCATTCATCGCCCCACCGCAACTACGGGACAACCATGAACCTCAAGCCACTCTCTGCCAGCCTCAAGGTGTCCGGTCAGCTCCTGCCAAAGGACATTGAAGCCCTGAAGGAGCAGGCCTTTGCGAGCGTGATCTGCAACCGGCCCGACGACGAACAGCCGGAGCAGCCCAGTCACCATGCGCTGCAGGCTGCCTGCGACCAGGCGGGCATGCAGTTTGCCTATCTTCCGGTAGTGCCTGGTGTTATTACCGATGATCAGGTGCATACCTTTGCCAAGTTGATCGACGCGCTGCCACGCCCTGTTGTCGCGTACTGCAGAACCGGCACCCGTGCTGCGATGCTGTGGGCGCTGTCGGAAGTCGTTCACAATGGAGCGGCATTTGCTGACGTCCTGTCTGTTGCTTCGGACGCAGGCTACGACCTTTCCTCCATCGCAACACGGCTGCAGCAAGGTCCGGCGTCCGCCGACTGACATATGGAAACGCTATCTATGCTGCAGTGGGTGCTGGGCGGCCTGTCTGGCGTCCTGGTCGGCTTCGTCCTTGGCGTGGTTGGTGGGGGCGGATCCATCCTTGCGGTACCACTGATGCTCTACGTGGTCGGGGTGGAAGATCCGCATGTGGCTATCGGCACCAGCGCCCTGGCAGTGGCGGTCAATGCGGTGTCGAATCTGGTGATGCATGCCCGTAAAGGGAATGTTCGCTGGCCCTGTGCCTCGGTCTTCGCCTTGGCGGGGATCGCGGGCGCCTACCTGGGTTCCAGCTTGGGCAAGGCGTTCGACGGCAAGAGACTGCTGGCTCTGTTTGCTGTGGTCATGGTCATTGTCGGCATCGCCATGCTTCGCAGGCGCAACACGCTTGGCTTCGCGGACGCTCGGCTCGGCAGGCGCAATGCACCCGCACTGATTGGGCTGGGCGCCACTGCCGGTGGGCTTTCTGGCTTCTTTGGCATTGGCGGAGGTTTCCTCATCGTGCCCGCACTTGTGGCCGCGACGGGAATGCCGATCATTGCCGCAGTCGGAAGCTCGCTCCTCGCCGTCGCCGCATTCGGCATGACCACCGCACTGAACTACGCGCATGCAGGCCTGATCAACTGGAAGCTCGCGGCAGTGTTCGTCGTTGCCGGGATGGCTGGCGGTACTGCAGGAGCAGCAATTTCGACGAAGCTTGCCAACTATCGTGGAGCTCTGAACACGGTATTTGCAGTACTGATCTTCATTACTGCCGCATACATGCTGTGGAAGGTGAGCTGACCGGATGTGCTCCAGACCACAGCCGAGCACTGATAGCCAGCGCAGCGCTTCAAAGGCTTTGATAGGAAGACACTACGAACGGTGGTCCACATCTTCCAGAGTCAAATAAGATGCGACGGCTCGAAGCGCCTCGCGATCAGCTTCGAAATCCATGGCCAATAGGCCGCGCTCCAACGCGATGCGGGCATGCGCCTGTGATGCGACTCTTGTCGCTTCATTCGAGGACCCTGCCAACGCTGCGAAGGCCTTCTGCAGCCGGATACTGACCTCCAGGGACGCGGCGGCATCCCTGGCAATCGGAGTGAACGCGTCCTCAAACATGTCGCGTACGTCGAGACACTGCACGTGCACGCGCGGATACAGCACCTCGCCTGTCGCAGCGTCCCCTGCGTGGCTGGACCATGCACAGAGCAGCCTGACACATGTCCCGATGACGTCGATGCAGGTCCCAGGGTCGTTCACCGCAGGTGACATGGCTCGCTGGGCAATTTCCGCAAGCACGACCAGCCCGAACCGTGGGTCATTTTCGATGGAGCGCGCGTCGCTAAAGGAAATGGCTGAGATCACTTCACTCTGTACTTCAGGAAGTAGATTTCCCTCGATGGCTATCAACGGACGGGTTGGGGTTGCGAACGTACCCGGCTGGCAGAGCAGATGAACGCGTAGATCATGTTCCTGCGCAATGGCGTTGATCCGCCCGACATCCACGTGTTCAACGTAGGCCACCTGATCGCCGACCAGCTGCACCGCCCCCTCTCCTACCCGAACCGCACTGGCTCCGCCGAGCGAAGGCTCCTCGGCGCGGCGCTTCATTGCCACTTGGGTCGCCCGCTCCACCAGATCGATGGTTTCGCCGACGCGGCCAAAGCGTGAGAACTGCTCGATAGCCCGGAGCAACGTCACTGTGATGACGATGATGACCGCGATGGTTGCCCCGAACAGTACAAGCCGGCCGCTATCTCCGTAGATGCCGGTGCTGAGCGCGATGAGGCCCACGATCGAGAACAGGAAGGCACCAATGAAGGTGGCCAGCGCACCTTGGGCCCGGGTGTCTTCGATCAGCAGGCGGGCCGCGCGCGGGGTGGCGCTGTTGGACGCGGACCCGTATGCCGAGACCATGGTGGACAGCGAGAAGGTGGTTACCGTCAGCATCGACGCGGCAAGAATGCCAAGAATATTGCCGACGGAATCTGCGCCGATCCGTGCGGCAAGGCCGACGGGAATGAGGAACTTCAGGAACGCGCCCGCCAACGCCGTGATGATGCCTAGGGCGCCATACAGGGTCGAGCGGAACCACATCCGCTTTGTAACTTTGCTGGCTGCAAGCCTCAATCTGGTGAGCATGGGCTACTTCCTGGGAAGTTCGACCATCAATAGCACGGCCGGGCGCCGAGGCCACGTCAACGCAGGGTCATGCCCGACCCAAGGCAGATGCCGCTACTCCGGGCGGCATCTGTGTGCAGATTCTACGAGCGCACCTTGTCCAGGAACTGACGGTGGCGCTCGTATTGATCGAGCACATCGTGGATGAGTTGAACCTTGGTCCATCCCATGACGTCGTAGTCCTGCCCGCCCTCCCGCAGATAGACCTCCGCACGGTAATGACGGGTACCCTCGCTGACCGGCCGACGGGGATCCTGCAGGGCGAACGTCGGCGGCTCATAGGGCTGGGGCCGTACCGAGTAGAAGAAGTCCATCTCCTCGCCATGGCCAACCTGCAGCCACGCACGACCATCCTCCCCCTTGGAGACTTGGACCGGCAGATCCTGCTTGCGCAGCTCAGCCGCAACCTCTTCCAATGCTGGGATGACACGCTGCTCGATGAAGCCGGTCACCTCGATCTTCAACGGATTGTGCGCCAGCAGGCGCAGGCGCGCCCGCCAATCCTCGCTGGTACCCGGCAAGATACGTGCCTCGCGCAGGATCGAGCGCTTGGTTGCATCCAGATGCATGGCCTTCAGCAGTCCCCAGCACATCAGGATCATGACGATCGTAAATGGCAACGCACTGGCAATGGTGGCCGCCTGCAATGATTCCAAGCCGCCGGCCACCAGCAGGGCAATCGCAAGGCCGCCGACCAGCAGCGCCCAGAAGATCCGCTGCCAGACCGGCGATTCCTCCTCACCCTTCGAGGTAAGCATGTCGATTACCAGGGCACCGGAGTCCGCTGAGGTTACGAAGAACAGCGCAACCAGGATGACCGCCAGCGAAGAGGTCAGCATGGTCAGCGGCAGGTGCTCCAGGAACTCGAAGAGCGCCATCGAGCTGTCGGTTGAGACCGCCTGCACCAACTGCTGGATGCCCTCCGCCCGCACCATGTGCAACGCGGTGTTGCCGTAGATGGTCATCCAGAGGAATGTGAAGCCAAGCGGCACAAGCAACACCCCCACCACGAACTCACGGACGGTGCGTCCACGTGAGATGCGCGCGATGAACATGCCAACGAAGGGCGACCAGGCAATCCACCAGCCCCAGTAGAACAGCGTCCAGCCACCCAGCCAACCCGTGGGTTCGTAGGCATAAAGGTTGAAGGTCATCGAGAACAGCTGGGAAACGTACATGCCGGTGTTCTGCACCAGTGCCTGCATCAGGTGCACGGTGGGTCCACAGACCAGCACGAAGGCCAGCAACGCTGCCGCCAGGATCATGTTGAGCTCGGACAGCCTGCGTACGCCGCTGTCCAGGCCAGCCACGACCGAGCCGGTCGCCACCAGTGTGATGACGGTGATCAAGCCAACCTGGACGAGCGTACTGACCTCCAGGCCGAACAGGTAGTTCAGGCCGGCGTTGATCTGCATGACGCCCAGCCCCAGCGAGGTGGCCAGGCCGAAGATGGTACCCAGCGCGGCGAACGTGTCTACAGCATGCCCCAACGGGCCGTGGATACGATCGCCGATGAGCGGATACAGTGCGGATCGGACACGCAGCGGGAGATTGTGCCGGTAGGCAAAGTACGCCAGCGACAGCGCCACCACTGCGTAGATCGCCCATGCGTGGATGCCCCAGTGGAAGAAGGTGATGCGCATGGCCTGGCGGGCAGCTGCGGCCGACTCGGGCGAGCCGACCGGCGGCGTGGCGTAGTGCATGATGGGCTCAGCAACGCCGAAGAACATCAGACCGATGCCCATGCCGGCAGCGAACAACATGGCGAACCAGGAGCCGTAGCTGTAGTCCGGCGTACTGTGGTCAGGGCCGAGTTTGATGCGGCCGTAACTGCTGATGGCGACGCCGACGACGAAGACCAGGAAGCCGGCCACCGCAAGGATGGTGAACCAGCCTGCATCATTGGCAGCCCATGACTTGGCCGCGGTGAACCACCGCGTGGCTCTATCGGGCACGATGGCAGCAAGCGCCAGCAGCGCGATGACGATGGCTGCCGTGGGAATGAACACCTGCGGAAGAATCCGCTGGCGAACGGGGGGATGTTGCGGAGCCGTGCTCTGCATGGATACCTCCGTGTTGTTGGGTGAAGAAGCCTCCGGCTTGCGCGAGGCCGATCAGAAGTAGAAGCCGATGTTGAAGTTCAGCCGTGAATGCCAGCGGGAAGGTCCTCCCTCGTCGATGCCGATACCATCACCACCGGCAAACCACATGTTGCGGCCAGCGATCCAGTCGACATAGGTGAGCATGATGCCTTTCTGCAGGCTGCAACCGGTCACGTTCTGCCACGAATCACGAAGGCCCGCGCGGTGCCCGACCGGGCGGGTCATGCTGAGGTTGTTATAGCAGGTGATGTCATCCAGCCAGCCCTTCTGGCCGAACGAATAGGCGATGTTGGCGCTTGGCACATCCGCCTGCGCTGCAACCTGGAAGGGGAATTGGAACGCCGACATTGCGATGCGATCTCCGGGCACGTCATACCGGTACCGCGCCCACTGCAACTGCGCGGTCCAACCATCGCGCTGCCACTGTGCATGGAGGGCCGCGCCCTGATGACCGTAGTGACGCCGTGTCTGAGTGTTCTGCACCTTGCCAGCAAACGCTGATGCGCCCAGCAACAGCTCGCCGCCGCCCCAGGCGCGCGCACTCTCCACGCGTGCATGCAGTCGTTGCCGCTCGCGATACGGCAACGCCTCGGTCTGCGCGACATCAAAGGAGTAGCGATCATAGCGAGCCCCGGACCCGTATTCGTCTCCGGAGAACCAGCCGAGATGCCAGGTCGTGCTGCCGGTGCGGTGAATCACTACAAGGCCCGGATCGTAATCATCCTCAATGCCCAAGTAGTAGCCGGAGCCGAACCAGAAGCTCTGCGATACGGTAGGGAGCAGCCCGAACGGGATCTGCTGGATACCTGCCTTCAGCTGGGTAGCATCGGAGAACTGCCAGCCCGCGTACGCGTGATGCACGGCGTCGAAGCCATCATACCAGCGGTACTGGGCAGAAAAGGAGAACGGTCCGGTTCCAGCGTCAAGGTCTGCACGCAGCAGTTCAAGCTGCAGGCGGCTGGACGGCCCGTAGTCGAGCCAGCCATAGTTGAACCTGACGGCGCCTCCTGGATCAAAGTAAGGATCTCTATGGAGGTTATCCTCAGAAGCATCTGCAGCCAGCGAAGTTCCCGCCAACGCGGCAGCGACAATGAAGGGAATTGATCTCACGGTTATGCGCCTTGCCTCCCTGATCTGCTACGGAAAGCGCTTGAGTCTAACGTCGATTCATCCAATGCCTCAAACTGGCGATCTCAAAGAACTCTTGGCGACGCCATAGCAATCACTCACGGCGCGTCTTTAGTCCTCAGGTCCATATGCCACGTGAAAATCATGTGCAGTGAGAGAGTAGCTAACACGATCCACTTTTTAGTAGTCGACCCTGAGATTGAGCGACTCATAGTGGACATGGAGTGACACGCAATGTCATTTGAGCATAGGCTAGGGCCTCGACACCGGGGAAGAATTCATGACTATTGATATCAGCGGCCTTACGGCCAAGGAACTTCGCTCACTGATTGCTCAGGCGGAGAAGCAGCAGTCCAAAGTGCTGTCACGCCCTAAGGCCACAGCGATGCGCGCCAAGATCAATAAGTACGTCAAGGATCATGGCTACACGATAGAGGAACTGTACGGCGCTTCAGTGATCGTGCCCTCCGAAACCGCCAAGAAGCGAGGTGATCGGAGGTCTGCCAAATCGACAGTGCCCAAGATCGCTCCCAAGTACCGTAATCCTGCAGTGCGCGGCCAGACGTGGTCCGGTCGAGGGCGGCAACCGCGATGGATAGCCGAGCTGGTAGCAAGCGGAAAATCACTGAATGACTTCCTGATCAAGTAGTGATAGCGGGGCAGCCGTACACCGTTACCGCAGCAGGTCCTGAGAATCATTAGTCATCAGATCGAACAGGATGCTGGTGCGCGGAATACCCTGCCAGGTAGGCGATCAAAGATTTCAGCTAGTCGCAGTTGATGTGACAGCGGGCGAACAGCAGGCGCTCCACCTTATTGTGAGCATGACTCTTTGCACTGTCGTGCCCGGGTGCCTGGGCCTAAGGTTGCCGGCCGGCATCGGTTCCGTCGGCACTCGCCAATCCATTTTCCAGACGACCTGGCCCAGGGAAATCTATGCTGCCTGCACTCTTGCGCACCGCCTTGCTGACCGTTGCCCTGTCGGCATGGCTTCCAGCCCAGGCGCTTGCGGCCGGTTCTCTTAAGGCAGCCAACAGCAAGGCCAGGGCCTTCATCCAGCAGGCCATGCAGGAGCACCGGATTCCGGGCCTCCAGTTGGCAGTGGTGCAATATGGGAAAGTAGTGCTGCTGGAGAACTACGGGTTCGCCAATGTCGAGAACCGGGTGCCTGTTACCGGCAAGACGCTGTTTCCGATCAACTCGGCCACCAAGTCGTTCACCGGCGTAGCCATGATGCAACTGGTCCAGGACGGACGGGTGGACCTGGACGCCCCCTTGTCACGCTATTTGGACGATGTGCCCGCGACCTGGCGTGGGGTGCGGATCCGGCAGCTGCTGGGGCATACATCAGGCCTTCCGGAGATCATCGACTCGCAGGGGGCCTTTGGCGGTGCGACGGAGCCGGAGGCATGGAGCGCGGTCGAGGCTCGGCCTCTGGAGGTATCGCCAGGCGAACAGTTTTCGTACAACCAGACCAACTACGGCCTGCTGTCGCGGATCATCGTCAAGTTGAGCGGGCAACCGTACGAGCGATTCGTGACGCAGCGACAGTTCGATGTGGCGGGCATGCCCTCCACCACGTTCGGTGACAGCTATGACCTGGTTGCCGGAGCCGCCACGATCTACAGCGTGTCGCCGCGGGGCTCGCTGGCACCGGACGACGGTGCGCGCCTGTCGCATTGGATTTATGAAATGCCCTACAGCCTGTGGGCGGGTGGCGGAATCCAGACGACGGCCGAAGAGCTGTCGCGCTGGATCATTGCGCTGTCGCAGGACCAGTTGATCGATGATGCACATGTCCAGCGCATGTGGCAGCCAGAGCCACTGAACAGCGGGGCGAAAAGCGATTGGGCCTTAGGCTGGCCGGTGTTGAAGGCTGATCGCCCGCGCCAGGTCGCAGGCATTGGCGGCGCCCGCGCGGCATTCGTCGTCTACCCGGACGAAGACTTGGCCGTGATCGTGCTGACCAATCTTGCCGGTGCGAACCCGCAGCGGTTTGTTCGACGCATCGGCGAGTTCTACCAGTCGCGGGCGAACGACTCCACCCATTGATGCCGACGAAGCCCCGGGACGACGTGTGCTTTCGACCCGAAGCGGACGTCCACACGCACGCCTTCTGGCTGGCGCCAGCGGCGGCCGCCGCGAGAACAGGGACAGGTGTGCGGCCCTCGGTGTTCGGCTATCTTGAGAGTTCTTGCCACAACCCTTCAAGCACAGACGCATGCAAGCGATTTCGAGGATTGTTCAAAACGGGCGGTGGCTCAACTACTTCGTATTGTCCGTTGTGCTCTTGGCTGCCGGCTGCAAGGGCGAGCATGTGCCGGCAAAGGATCTCGGGGCGGACCTCGATGAGGTGGCCGCAACACTGATACAGCAGCCGTTGCTCCACTCAACCTCGATCGCAGTCGTATATCGGGGCCAGGAATTCATCCGTCATCGCGGCAACATGGAAGCCGGCAGGCTGAGCCCTCCGACCGACGTGACCCTCTACGAAATCGGTTCGTTGAGCAAGACCATGGCAGGGACCCTGATGGCCAACGCCGTCCTGGAGCGCAGGCTGGGGCTGGACGACGATGTCCGGAAGTATCTGCACGGCGATTATCCGAACCTGCAGTACAAGGGCGACCCCATCCGCATCCGTCACCTGCTGTCGCATACGAGCGGTCTTCCGAACATGTTGCCGGAACGCGCGAACACGGTGCTCGCGGACTTCACCGATCAGCGTACGCCTCGTGAACTCAATGCTATTTACGCCGGCTATGGCAAGGCGGATTTCTTCAGGGACCTGCATGCCGTCGAGATTCACCAAGTGCCCGGAAAGGATTATGCCTACTCCAGTGCTGGAACCCAACTGGCGGCGCATATTCTGGAGACGGTTTACAAGAGCGACTATGAGTCGCTGTTACGCGAATTCTTTCGCGATTCCGCGGCAATGGCGGACCTCAGAATCAGGCTGGGCGATGCTGAGGCGCCCCGGCTTGCGGTCGGCTACCACGGTGACAACGCGGTACCGACCTCGCCCATGCCGGAGTTGCCTTGGGGAGCATCGGGGAACGTAAAGGCGACCGTTCAGGAAATGGTGAAGTACCTCAAGTTCCAGCTGGCCGGCGGGCCCGTCGTGACGGAATCGCACCGTACTCTCGTCGAATTCGATTCCGAGTTCAGCATCGGCTATTTCTGGAACATCGTCGGCGGCGACCGCTTGAAGGGCACCTACTATGCCCATCATGGTGGTGTGCCCCGCTCGCAGTGCTATATCTACATCATGCCGAAGTATGACCTTGGCATTTTCGTCATCACCAACCAGAGCGGCGACAAGACTGCCCACGCCATGGAGGCGGCGATCAATACACTGGTCGAGAGAATCGCCGCGCGAGAAAATATCTCTAGCTAGGGCCTGTCACGGTCGCGTCCTGCGAATCGACTTGACCGAGGGATTGTGAATGACCGCTGCTGGCCAGAAGCAGACGTTATGTTGTGCTGCAGAGGCGCGCCTGATTGACCTGGCGGCGTTACCGTGGCAGGGCCCAGGTCGTCATGGCAGCCAGCAACACAACCAGGATCGGCGGTGTACGCGCGAGGGCCAGTAGCCCGAACGCAACCAGCGCCATCGCTGCATCCCATCGGTCATGGATCGCACTCGTCCACACCGGGTCGTACAACGCAGCCAGCAGGATCCCAACCACCCCGGTGTTGACGCCAGCAATCGAAGCTTGCAAAGCCTTTCGGTGGCGCAGGGCCTCCCAGAACGGCAGCGCCCCCACGAGCACAAGAAAGGCTGGCAGGAAAATGACTGCCAATAGCACAAGGCCTCCAAGCCAGCCACCCAGCGGTCCCTCGGCCAGGGCTCCCAAGTACGCCGCAAAAGTGAAGAGAGGGCCTGGCACCGCCTGCGCCGCACCGTACCCAGCGAGCAGATCCGCGGTGGTCACCGTGCCACTTTGGACAACCCCAGTCTGCAGCAACGGCAGTACGACATGGCCGCCGCCAAAGACCAAAGCACCAGCACGGTACGTACCCTCCAACAGCACAGCCAACGGGGAGCCACTAGCTACCACCCACACAGGCAGCAGAACAAGCGGCAGCACCAACAGCATCAGCGCTACCGTGCCCGTTCTTCGCGAGACGGGATAGCTGCAAGCTAAATGGCGCTGGGCAGGCTCGATTTTCAGCGCCCAGCGACCGAGCAGGCCGCTGCAGATGATCACCACCATCTGGCCGAAGACCGAGGGTAGTGCCAGCGTCAATACGGCGGCGACGAGCGCCATCCCTGCCCTCAGACGGTCCGGGCATAGGGTCCGGGCCATTCCCCATACCGCCTGAGCCACCACGGCAACTGCAACGATCTTCAGGCCATGCAGCCAACCGGATTCGAGGATGCCTTGGTATCGAGCAACGCCAAATGCGAACAGGATCATCAGTACGGCCGATGGCAGGGTAAAACCTGCCCAGGCGGCTAGCAGGCCAAGCCAGCCGGCGCGAGCCAAGCCCAGCGCCATCCCAACCTGGCTGCTGGCTGGGCCTGGCAGGAACTGGCACAAGGCCACCAGATCCGAGTAGCTACGGTCCGTCAGCCACCGGCGGCGCTCGACAAACTCGAGGCGGAAGTAGCTCAGATGGGCGATCGGGCCGCCGAACGAGGTCAGTCCCAGTCGTAGGAACACCATGAAGACACGCCACGCACTTTCGCTTTTTGCGGGATGGAGCGTCGGCATGAGGCAGGATCTCCTGTTGTTCTCAAAGGCGGCCAGCCCGGCCCAGCACCCAGACTAGGTCGCCGGGCTTCCCCTGTGCTCGGCCACCAACTCTCCATCTTCCTTCCGGAATGGTCCGGGAAGCTTCGGCAGGATATCCAGCACCAGTTCGGAAGGCCGGCACAGGCGCGTGCCATTATCGGTTTGCACGAAAGGACGATTGATGAGTATTGGGTGCGCCAGCATGGCATCAAGCAACGCGTCGTCGCTCAGTGCCGCATCGCCCAATGCTAGCTCGTCATAAGGAGTGCCCTTCTGCCGGATGGCGTCGCGCACGCTCAAGCCCGCGGCCCTGATGAGGTCGACCAGGCGCGCGCGGCTTGGCGGGTGGGCCAGGTAGTCGATCACTTCCGGCTCGATCCCGGCGAAGCGGATCATCGCCAGAGTGTTGCGCGAGGTGCCGCACTTGGGGTTGTGGTAGATGACCGCGTTCACGCACTTTCCTCCTCGTTAAAAACAGTTTCCACCACCCCTGCAGCGGCCGCCAGCGCCGCCGCCTCGATGGCCCCCTTGCGCTCGCTGTAACGGTCCACCAGGTAGTCGCTGCGCCCACGCACCAGCAGGGTGAACTTGACCAGTTCCTCCATGACGTCCACCACGCGATCGTAGTACGCCGAAGGCTTCATTCGACCTTCGTCGTCGAACTCCTGCCAGGCCTTGGCGACCGAGGACTGGTTGGGGATCGTCACCATCCGCATCCACCGGCCGAGCACACGCAGCGCGTTGACGACGTTGAACGACTGCGAACCGCCGCAGACCTGCATCACGGCCAGCGTGCGGCCTTGGGTGGGGCGCACGCTGCCCTCTTCCAGTGGCAGCCAGTCGATCTGGTTCTTGAATACCGCGGTAAGGGTGCCATGGCGTTCCGGGCTGACCCACACGTGGCCCTCCGACCACAGCGAGGCCTGGCGCAGCTCCTGCACCTTTGGGTGGGTGGCTGGCACCGAGTCAAGCATCGGCAGCTCGTGTGGATCGAACAGGCGGGTTTCCGCCCCGAGCTTTTCCAGCAGCCGCTGCGCCTCCAGCGCCAGCTTGCGGCTGAACGACTGAGGCCGCAGCGAGCCGTACAGGATCAGGATGCGCGGGCGGTGCGGCCGCGCGGCCGGGTCGTTGAGCTTGGTGGCCGTCGGGATGTCTAAGGCACCTGGGACCACGTTGGGGATCTGCTGCACGGGGTTGTCCTGCGATATCGATTCCATTATTCTAGAATTATGGAACATAACACTGCAACCCACGCTCTTGCTGCCCTGGGCCACGCCACCCGCCTGTCGATCTTCCGCCTGCTGGTACAGGCCGGCAGCGGCGGCAAGCTGGCCGGTGACATTGCCCAGACGCTCTGCTTGCCTGGCGCCACGCTCTCCTTCCACCTGAAGGAACTGCTGGCTGCGGGACTGATCAGCGCCGAGCAACGTGGCCGGACCATCTGCTACCGGGCCGAGTTCGTGGCAATGAACGAGCTGGTGGCCTACCTCACTGAAAACTGCTGTGCCGACGAACAGGCCTGTGAACGCCCCGCAGGCTGCTGACCAACCCACCTTAGAGATCGCTCAGATGACCCGTCGCGTCCTGTTCTTGTGTACCGGTAATTCCGCTCGCAGTGTGTTGGCCGAATCGACCCTGAAAAAGTGGGGCCAAGACCGCTACGAGTCCTTCAGCGCCGGCAGCCAGCCGGCCGGCCGTGTCAACCCGTTTGCCATTGCTCAGTTGCAGCGCGAGGGTTTCCCGGTGGACGGCCTTCGCAGCAAGTCGTGGGACGAGTTCGCCGAAGCGGATGCCGCGCCGATGGATCTGATCGTCACCGTCTGCGACAGCGCGGCGGTCGAGGCATGCCCGGTAGTGTTCGGCGACTTTGTACGGGTGCACTGGGGCCTGTTCGATCCGGCCGGCGTTGAAGGCTCGGACGGAGAGAAAGCCGAAGCCTTTGATCGCGCGCACCAGATCATCAAGGCGCGCCTGAGGGCCTTCCTGGAGATCTCCGACAGCGCCTGGGATGACTGCGAGGCCCTCAAGGCCCGGCTCGACCCGATCGCACAGATCAACTGACCGTCCTTCCGGAAATCCCCATGACCACTGATACCTCCCGCCTGTCCTTCCTGGACCGGTATCTCACGCTCTGGATCTTCGCCGCCATGGCGCTCGGCGTTGGTATGGGGGCGTTGTTCGAGGGTGTGCCCAGCGCGTTGAACAGCCTCTCCATAGGGTCGACCAACATCCCGATCGCGATTGGTCTGATCCTGATGATGTATCCGCCGCTGGCCAAGGTGAAGTACGAGGAACTGCCGCGGGTCTTCGCCGACAAACGGGTACTGATGCTCTCGCTGCTGCAGAACTGGATCGTCGGTCCGTTCCTGATGTTCGGCCTGGCCGTGCTGTTCCTGCGCGATTACCCCGAGTACATGACCGGCCTGATCCTGATCGGGCTGGCACGCTGCATCGCCATGGTGCTGGTCTGGAATCAGCTTGCCCGCGGTGACGGCCAGTACGTCGCTGGGCTGGTGGCATTCAACTCGATCTTCCAGATTGCGCTGTTCAGCGTCTACGCGTGGTTCTTCCTGTCTTGGTTGCCGCCGGTGTTCGGTCTGCAGGGCAGCGTCATCGATGTCAGTTTCTGGACCATCGCCGAGGCTGTTCTGATCTACCTTGGTATCCCGTTCCTGGCGGGCTTCCTCACCCGCCGATGGTTGAAGGCGCGCAAGGGCGTGCAATGGTATGAAGAGACGTTCCTGCCCGCCATCAGCCCGGTAACCCTCGCCGCACTGCTGTTTACCATCGTGGCGATGTTCAGCCTGAAGGGCGGCGATGTGCTGAGGATTCCGATGGACGCGGTACGCATCGCGATCCCGCTGACGTTGTACTTCATCATCCAGTTCGTCATCAGTTTCTTCATGGGCAAGCTGATCGCCAAAGACTACCCCCGCACCACCGCGATCGCGTTCACCGCAGCAGGCAACAACTTCGAACTGGCCATCGCCGTGGCGATCGCGGCGTTCGGGCTGGCTTCCCCGGTAGCCTTCGCGGCTGTTATCGGCCCGCTGGTGGAAGTGCCCGTGCTGATTCTGCTGGTCCACGTCGCCCTGCGCCTGGGCAAAAGCTACTTTCCTGCCGATGCACGGAGCCGCTGAACCGCCTAGGTGCTGCAGCATGAGGAAGTCCCGATGGAAAGCGTCGATGTCGTGGTGATCGGAGGTGGCCAGGCGGGTCTTTCGGCTGGCTACTTTCTGCGTCGCAGCGGGCTGTCCTATGTGATTCTTGATGCCGAAACGTCACCTGGCGGGGCGTGGCAGCATGCGTGGAAATCCCTGCATCTGTTCTCGCCGGCGGGCTGGAGCTCGATTCCCGGTTGGCCGATGCCTGCTACCCGGGAACCGTACCCGTCGCAGGCGGAAGTGCTCGACTACCTCGCGCGCTACGAGCATAAGTATGCGCTGCCTGTCATCCGTCCCGTGCAGGTGAAACGCATCAGCCGCTCGGGGAGCCGGCTGCGGGTGGAAGCAGATGACGGCCGGCAGTGGCAGACACGTGCAGTGATCAGCGCCACGGGTACGTGGCGGCATCCCTGCACGCCCGGATATGAAGGTCTGGACGCTTTCGGCGGCGTGCAGCTGCACTCGGCCCACTACAGCCATCCCGAACCCTTCGCCGGAATGCGCGTGGCCATCATCGGCAGCGGCAACTCAGGCGCACAGATTCTGGCCGAGGTCTCCAAGGTGGCCAAGACCACGTGGATCACCCAGCGGGAGCCAGCCTTCCTGGCCGACGATGTCGACGGGCGCGTTCTGTTCGCACGCGCAACCGAGAAGTGGAGGGCTCAGCAGGAAGGACGCGAGCCGGATATTCAGCGGGATGGTTTTGGCGACATCGTGATGGTGCCGCCGGTGGTGGACGCACGGCGCCGCGGTGTACTGGTCTCCATGCCGCCACCCGTCCGTTTCACCGCCACCGGCATGCAGTGGGCAGATGGCAGCGAACGCAACTTCGACGCGATGATCTGGTGCACCGGCTTCCGGCCGGTATTGTCGCACCTGGAAGGACTGGGCATTGTCAACGCTCGTGGTCGGATCGACGTGGATGACACCCAGGTTCGGTCGGTCGCAGCGCCATCGGTTTGGCTGCTTGGCTATGGCGACTGGAATGGCGCAGCATCGGCCACGCTGATCGGGGTGACCCGATACGCGCGCGAGGCAGTAAGGCAGATCAGCGACTACATCGGGGAGGCTTCTCCGGTGTTATCTGGCGCGTGAGCCTCGGCGCCATTGCCCAGCGCCCGCACCTGCGATTGCAGGGCCATGCGGTCCAGCGCTTCAGGCTTAAGCGCCAACAGCAATCCGAGACGGTGCTGGAGCTGGTGAAGCGTGCTCAGGAACGCCTTATGGACCTGATCAGCACTGCCCTGCACTGCGGCCGGGTCGGGGATGCCCCAGTGGGCGGTAGCCGGGTGGCCTGGCCACACGGGACACGCTTCACCCGCGGCACGATCGCACACCGTTACGATGAGATCCATCTGCGGTGCTTCCGGACCTGCGAATGCATCCCACGGCTTGCTCGACAGCCCGGCAACGTCGAAGCCAATCTCCGAGAGCACCTGCAGGGCCACCGGATGAACTACGCCCTTGGGATGACTGCCCGCACTGTAAGCGCGGATACGTTCGCGCCCTAAATGGCTGGCCAGTGCCTCGGCAAGAATGCTGCGCGCCGAGTTGCCTGTGCAAAGGAACAGAACATTCAGGGGACGCATGTCATCGCAACCATTTATCTAGAATAATCGAAGTATTGCCTTGCCATATGTCAACTCGATGACTGCCGAAAAGGAAGCGGGCACCCCTCGGTGCCCGCTTCGCTCATCTGTTCAATGGCCCGACGACCGTGTGGCGCCTGGCGTACGATGCTTTCCCAAGCGGTCTACCAAGGTCTCACTTGCATCGTTGAGACCGAACACCTCAACGGTCGCGCCGTGCTCGCGCAGCTTCATCACTACCCGGTCGAGCGCATCAACGGCGGTCACGTCCCAGAAGTGGGCGTCCTTCAGATCGATGATGACCTCCTTGGGGACATCCAGATAGCTGAAGCTACTCACGAACTGTCCAGAAGACGCAAAGAACACCTGCCCCTTCACAACGTAGACGCGCGAGTCGGTCTCGACCTGGGTGTCGTCGATGATCAGCATCTTGCCGACCTTGCGGGTGAAGAACACCGCCGACAGGATCACGCCTGTCAACACGCCTTTGGCGAGGTCGTGGGTAGCCACGGTCACGATGACCGTGCCAATCATCACGACCGAAGAGCTCTTGGGATGAATGGCCAGCTCGCGCAGCGAGCGCCAGCTGAAGGTGCCGATGCTGACCATGATCATCACTGCGACCAGTGCGGCCATTGGAATCTGACTCACCAGGTTTGACCCATAAACAACCAGAAGGAGCAAAACCACGCCGGCCACAAGGCACGAGAGACGGCCCCGGCCACCGGAAGTGATGTTGATCACCGACTGGCCGATCATTGCACAGCCTGCCATGCCCCCAAAGAAGCCCGTTACGGTGTTAGCCAAGCCTTGGCCCGCACATTCGCGATTCTTCTGGCTCGGGGTATCGGTCATGTCTTCGACGATCTGCGCGGTCATCAGCGATTCCAACAAGCCAACGACCGCCAAAGTCGCCGAAACCGGCAGCAGGATCTGGAGTGTTTCCCAGGTGAATGGCACATCCGGAATCAGGAACGACGGCAGGCTGTCAGGCAGCGCCCCCATGTCGCCTACGGTGCGTACCTGGAAGCCGAAATACATGGAAGCGGCCGTGAGAACCACGATCGCCACCAATGCCGAAGGAACGGCTTTGGTCAGCAGCGGCAGCAGGTAGATGATTGCCAGACCCACAGCACAGATCGCATACACCATCCACGGCATGCCGATGAGCTCGGGAAGCTGCGCCATGAAAATGAGAATCGCCAGTGCATTCACAAATCCGGTCACCACCGAGCGCGACACAAAGCGCATCAGCGAGCCCAACCGCAGGGCGCCGGCCAGCATCTGCAGGACGCCGGCCAGGATGGTGGCGGCAAACAGATACTGAATGCCGTGCTCGCGCACCAGCGTGACCATCACCAACGCCATGGCGCCGGTCGCAGCCGAGATCATGCCAGGGCGGCCACCGGCGATGGCGGTGATGACGGCGATGCAGAACGAGGCATACAAACCTACCTTTGGGTCGACGCCGGCGATGATGGAAAACGCGATTGCCTCAGGAATCAGGGCTAGCGCAACGACAATGCCCGACAGCAGGTCACCACGGATGTTACCGAGCCATTGCTGGCGCAGGGGATAAATTGCAGACATAGAAAATGATCTCCGCGCACAGCCGTGCGCGCCAAACGAAAGAAACAGGCACCCTTCCAGACCTATGTGTCTGGATCGCTTCTTCAATCAAGCGTCAGGGTGGAGTCATCGCTAGCCGATCCGTTAGGTATTTGACGGTCTATTGTAGACCGGCATGGCGCCTGAGGGGAAACCCGCCATCGCGGTCGCCTCGGTGCACTCTCAAGGGTAGCTTCCCAGATCCCAAGATCATTTCGCAGGCGAAGTCGACAAGCTGGTAGGCAGTTGATCAGATTGAATTGAGCTCTGACCGAATCGCCAAAGAAGAGGTGGACATTCGCCGCGGGGCCTATGTCCGCTATCGGCCAGGAGCGGACATTTTTCCTTAGCCCAGACTCGTGCTCATACCCGGCCATATCTACCCCGTCATTCAGTGGAAGGGAGACCATGCGTTTCAGAAGATCCTCACTAACTGCCTATTAGGCAGCAATCGCCGTATCTTGATGCCAGACGACCGGGTTGTAGTCCATCAGCGTCGCCCCGTCGGCGCCCCTGCTCAGCTCGATCGTAATGAGGCGGTCGGACTGGAACGCCGGCGCGAGCTCCAAGGCAAGGTAGTCGAACAATTGCTTCTCGTGCACGGCGATGATGACTTGGCGGCCATGCTCCTTCGACAGCGTTCTGAGCAGCGCGGCGAACTGGGCAATATGCACTTCGTCCATGCTTTGCACCGGATCGTCGATCACGAGCCACGGCAATAGCGGTTCGACGGATAGGTGCAGGGATAGAAATAGAGTCAACGCGGCGGTATTCAGGTTTCCTGCGCTCAGCATGGCACGGGGGTTGCCGCCCTTTCCGCCTGATCGATACAGCGTCTCAAGCACCGCCTCCACGGCACCAGTGGGGTTGCTCGGCAGCGCGAACGCAGGAACAAACGGTTCTTCCGGCGCAAGGCGCACGAACAGGTCTCGCCAAATCGAATTCAGCGAATCATTGAAGACCCTGCGGACAATGTCCGTCCGCGTGTCACGCGCCCGCTTCGCGAGCTCCCGTGCGTCCAATATCTGCTTCTCTGCCTTGTCTTTCTTCGTCGTCAGGTCGCCGATCCGACCTTCGAGAGTCCGGATGTCGTTCCTCAAGGAATCGTGGCGCCCACGCAGCGACTCGAGTTCCCGCAGCTGCGAGATCGCATTGCGCCGTGCCTGCAAGCGTTTCTCCAGTTCAACGTTTCGTGCCGCGATGTCCGCGGCCAAGCGCCCAACCGCTTCGACCACACCCTCGTTGTCCCCTGGACCCGCCGTGGCCAAGGTCTGCGCCAGACCACCTAGAGTTTCGCGTATCGACTCGCCTTGGAAATCACGCGATTGCAGGGCGACAAGGTCACGGTTCGCGGCGACGTTTTCCTCGGTCAACCTTTGTCCTGTGTGCGCGATTTCCTTCAATCCCGCGAGCACCTGGGAGAGTTCCGTCAGCTGCGCCAACCGTGTTTTCGCATTGTCGCGCACAGTCGAATCCAGTCGCTGGCTCGATAGCGTCTCACGCTGCCGCTGAGCCTCAGTCAAGGCCGCAATGGTTTGGGCGCGCTCGCGGGAAAGCGCCTGCAGGTGGCTGGCATGCCCACTGAGCTCGCTGACGCGCTCGGTCAGGTGCGCGCGCAGGTCGACCGCCGACACTTCGGCGAAGTCCCGCGCGCATACGGGGCAGTCGTTCGAGTGCACGTGCGGCAGGATCTCGCTCAGAGCCTTGGCGAGCTGACCGGCATTCTGTGTGTGTTCGGCAATCTGCTGTTCCAGGACGGCGCTGCGGGCTTGCGCGCGTTCGATCTCCTGATCGAGGCCGGCGAGCTTGGCGTCATCGGCGGCGGACCGCGCCAGCAACGCCGCAAGGCGTCCACGCTCGGCTTCGATGCTGCGCGCCACCGCCTCATGTTGGGCCGCAGGCCCGCTTTCGGCGCCGAGTTGCCGGTCAGGAAATAGCGCGGCGGCCTTCCCGATCGTCTGCTCCAGCCGCTGTCCGTCTTCAATCTCCCATGCTTCGAATGCGGAAGCCGCGTCCGCAGCCCTGACTTCTGCCTCGCCTCGCGCATGAACCGTGCCGTCCGCCATGGCGGTCCATTGCTGCTCGACGGCTCCGAGGCTACGACGCAATCCCGCCAGGCGTTGCAGCTCCCCCTCTTCGGACGTGCCACCGAGACGCTTCCTGAGCACAGCGAAGTCGGTCAGGTCTCCGGGCTCGATCGCGAGCAAGCCCAGCGCTTCGGCGACCGTCGCCATCGCCGTCGACTCGGCATCCGCAATCGCGGCGAGGTCAAGCTGCAGGCGTTCCAAGTCTCTGGAAAGCGCCGGGATGTTCTCCCTGGCTTCCCAGAACGCGGGCACCGTCGTACGCAGGCGGCGCACGTCGCCGGCATCGTGCAAGCCGTCGATCAATGCGTCCAGATGATCCAGACCTAGCAGATCCTTGACGAACTTGGTCAGCCTCGAATCGGATTTGCGGGCATCCTTGTCTTCATAGAGCTCCAACAGGCGCCCCAGCGTCGCCTGCGCCAGGAAGCAGCGTTCGCTGTAGAAACGAGACATCGTCCCGCCCAACAACGGAGCTCCGGCGATTGCCGTGCGGGACACCCGCAAGTCGGCATTTGCGCGAGATAGCGCCAGTCCATCGACATTGAGCTGGATGCGGCTTTCTGTGGCCTCCTTGTGCACCATATGCCCGATGTATTCCGGATCGACCCGAGCCAGAGATGGCACTTCTCCGGTCAAGCCCAGTTCGATCGCCGAAAGCAGGCTGGTTTTCCCCGCGCCGTTCTGGCCATGTATCAGCACCACGGGCGCATCGAGCGGCACGCTGAGGGAGCCGCGGATGCTGCGGAAGTCCGTCACGCTGATCGACGTGAGTCGGGTCATAGTGCTCCGTCCCCTTCACCGAGAGTCTTCTTGAGGATGTCGTGCAGCTTCGTCTGCACCGCGTCCGCACCCTGCGCAGCCACGTCGATCAATCCGCGAATCTGCGCGTCGATATCACTGGACACCGCTTGCACGGAAGCCAGCGGATCGACTACATCCTGGCTCGGCTGGGGCAGCGTGAGCGGCAGCAGGACCGCCAGCCAGTTCCTCAACGCGACGGCCGGATCCTGGTCGACTTGCGTGCCAACGGGCAGCACCCGCCCGACCTTGGTCATCGCGTCGATCACCTCGGCTTCCGGCCTTGGACCGGCAAGCACGACCGTGACCGGCCGTTTGGATCGCAGCACGTCGAGCGCCCTGCCGACGCCCTCGACCTTGCGCTGGATGCGCGCGGCAGCCTCGAACGCCGTGTCCGCGACGAGGATCAGATCGGCGGATCTGTCGGCGCCGACGAAAACCGCGGGGAAGTCGAACCCCAGTCCCGCCATCTTCAGGGGACCCGACAGCCGTCGATACCCGGCCGCCTCGAGGATGTCGCTGATGCGTTCCACTGGCGTGGTCGCGGTCATATCACAACTGCCTCACGGAATCGTTGCATAAGGTCGCCGGAGTCCGCCGCCTCCACCAGCAGATCGGCCACGCTGACTTCGCGCGGCGCGCGCTTGCCCGTTCGGCCCGGTGCTGCACGTGGTGAACGCGGCATCACCGCGGCGATCTCGGCGCCATGCAGCAGGATCGCGTCGGCCGCGACGTGCCCGTTGTGCTGGAGCTTCAGCGCGACATGGCTGTTCGCCGCAAACAATACGTTGGTGGCGCCCAGCGCCGATTCGATTGCAAGAACGCCCGAACCGGGGTCATCGACGTCGGTGCCGCCCAAGGCCCAGTGGCCGTCGCGCACACCCATGCCGAGGATACCAATCGCAACGGCGAGTTCGCGTAGACCCGACGCCGGGATCGCGGCGTTGCCATCGATGCGGTGCAGAGGAACATCGGTCAACGGGTGATACACCCGCGGCGTGTTCCCCACGTTGCCATCGCGATAGAGACTGATTAACCGGCTCGAGCCATCCACAAAAGCCCTGACAAACCCCAGCCTGTCGCCGTTTGCTTCATCGGCTACGAGATTGCGCAATTGCACGATCCCGGCACAAAGCTCGGCACGATCGGCACCGCTCAACGCGGTGGGCGCGATTTCCACTAGCTTGCACAGCTTCGCCGACAACACGTGAAGCACCAGCGCAACGAGCAACGGATTGGCATAGGCCCGGATCAGCGCACCGTCGGTGACCTGCTGCCGGTTGCCGGGATTGAGGCTCGCCCGGTAGACGTTTTGCAGCATGCCATGCTGGTCCGCGCCAACCCGATCTCCCGAAAAGACGATGCTAGGCCGATCGCCAGGCCACGCCCACGGGGAGTGGTTTTGTGCGGCAGCAAACAACGCCTGGATGTTCGCGTCCTGTGCGGACAACCCCATCATCAGCGTAGGCTTGCTGATGATGATGCCGACCAGCTTGTTCACGAGCGCATGGTGCTCCGCGTGCGCGGCCCACCCATTGATCTGGGAGGCGCGGCCAATCAGGAATGGTCGATAGTGTGCCTCGTCCTGAACTGCCAGCGGCGCGCAGCCATGGAACTTGTAGAGCCATGCCCTCTGCGCGGGCTCCTGCAGGTTCTCGCGGCGGACACAGACGACGAGGCACGGTTGGCCGCCCGTCAGTTCGTCGGCCGCCTTTTCGATGAGTCCATCCCAGTTGGCCGTCGCGAGTTCCGTCACCGCGCCTTCCAGCACCAGCAAGGCCACGCACAGATGCTCCACGTCCGGTTCCGTCGCCGGATTGGCGTACGTCGCGGCGACGTCGACGCCGTCCCAGAGCAGGTAGTCCTCGGCTTCGTCCGCCACCTGCACGTCCAGCAGGCGCGCATAGTTGTTGATAAGCCTGTCGGTGATAGCGTTGGCATCGGGCCAGTCAGCAAACGCAACGGTGAAATCGACGCGGGCGCGCTCGTCCGCGGAGAGCGGAGCCAAGTCAAGCGCGTTGTCGATCGCGATCCTGAAGCGACAGTCGTCCCGTGTCGGATCGCTCCGCGCGCGGAGAAACTCCAGGACGCGGGGAATCACTTGTCGCAGGCCTTCCACGCGACCGAAGGAGATGCCTGATCCGAGCCAGAACGCGTACCGGCTTTCGGCTATGCCATTCGCGACTGTTAGGAACGGACCATCGAGCAGCGCGAGCGTCTGCCTAACGGATATCGTACTGGCATCAAGATTGGCCGCCATGACTATCGATGCTTCCCCTGAGTACAACGTGTCATCCGCACCGCCCCCCCACACCAACGTGCCTGCCGAACCGCCTGACCAGCATGGTGCCCCCCCCAACTTACTCCGGCAGCTGACTATAAACCAGTCATGGTGGCCCGCATTGCCCCCCCAATCTCCTAGCCTTACTTCGGAACTAAGGCTACAAAGCCGGCGTGGGAGGAATGTCTGCTTAGGTCGGATGCCGCCATGGCGAGACGACTACTCAGGGGGCCCGCCTATGAGGTCAGACGCGGACATAGGTCCAGGACTTGAGGCCCAGGCGCTTAGCCCAAGTCTTGGCCGTCGCCTTGTCGCCGGCGCCGAGTAGACGCGTTCGATCCAACTGATCGATGAGCTGCCACTTGCCCTCGCTGCCTTGTTCTGCCGGCTCATCGAAGCAATAGAACTGCATCACATCCTGAGTCGTGGCCAAGTAGTAATCAGCTGTAATTGCCTTTGGTTTTCCATCAGCTCCGAGGCTAGTGTTGTACGAAATGGTTGGCTGACGCGGCATAGGCCGTACCTTGCGGATGTGACGTTGCTAACAACGATACCGGGAGGAGACACCCGCCACCACATGCAGGCCCTCTGTACCCCCAACTACTGTAGGCTATCGAATAGCTATGCACTAAAGCCCAAAACACCTTCGCGAGAAGTTTGAGCCTCTGCCGAATTGGACGTGGGCAAGAGACGGCTACGCTCGCGTCATGGGAGGCTACCAGGTGCCTCTCCTGACTCTAGGACGCTCGCCTGCGTAGCCGTTTAGCCTTCAGCATGGCCATTGGGCTAACGGTTGGGACAGGGACGAGAAAACTCAGCTGTTGCTCCAAGCCCAACGCTTTAAGGGTTGAGATCAGCGTGTGGACAGTTGATCCTTGCCCGCTCTCCAGTTGCACCAATGCCCTGCGAGAGATCCCTGCTTTGTCGGACAACGCTGCTTGCGACACATTGGCCAGAAGGCGGCGCGCCCTGATCCGCTTTCCTAGGGCCTCGGCAATTTCCTCAGGGGACTGGATTGGCATGTGACTCATTTGCGCGCAAATGTGCTCATTAGGGGTGTCTTCTCCCGTTGTGCGCGGAAAAGCGCGCAACTCTGGCACTTCCATAACTCATCGTAATGACGCGAAATCTCCCGCAGAATAGAAGCCTATATAAACAGATCCTACATACCTGCAGGTATCATGCGCACAACTGGCACCAGACTGCGCTCAATTGCTGGGATATATCATTGCCGCGGCCGGACCAACAAAGATGTTCGTCGTTGGCATTCTGGAGCAACTGATCGTCGTCAGTCAGCTGCAGCTACCTTGCGCGAACCGCTCGGAACTGCGCCACGGCCGCAGGCAGAACTTAGCAATGTCGACGACTGGATGAGAATAGCAACGATGCCCGCAAACTTGTGGCTCCTGCGATACACCTGTTCGCTGTGCGCGCCAAGCTCGCGCCGGGAGACGCACTCCCGTGCCTACGAGTAGGCTCACACGATAGACAGCGATCAGCCAGGAGAGCAAGGTTGGGCGCTCGCACCAACAATAGAGGCAGCATATGAAGCCGACGATCTTGGCACTTGACCTTGAGGGAACGCTCATCTCAAACGCAATCAGCCAGATTCCCAGGCCCGGACTCTACCGGTTCCTTGAGGAAGTCCAGGCGCTGTTTGATCAGCTGACGATGTTCACAACAGTTCCCGAAGATCGCTTTCGCAGCATCGCCGCGCTGTTGGCTCGCGAAGGCAGTACCCCGGCCTGGTTCGTGGAGCTGCCCTACATCAGGTGGTCGGGAAAGACGAAAGACCTACGTCTCGCCTCGCCAAATCTGGGCGAGGCAATACTACTCGATGATCACGGCCCTTATGTCCATCCTGGGCAGGAGCACCTTTGGGTCCAGGTCCCGTTGTTCGGTTCTCCCTATTCATCAGACGATGATGGCCTCAACCTGGTACTCCACCGTTTGCTTGATCGCACCCGTAATGCAGACGCTGACTTGCGCCCCCTAGCCCGGAGCGGAGACGCGTAGCCATGCGCAATCCATCTTTGGTTCAGCTCAGGCTCGCATGACTCGCTTCGCGCCCCCACGAGAGATCCTAGATTCCGCCGCAGCACGGCGCGAAAGTCTCGCCTCACAGTGGTTCAGTGCAGCACAGGTCAATGCCGGGCTAGACTTGAAGCTCGGCAGCGGCTGCCACAGTGCAAGCGAGTTGCGACGTCAGGGGAAGCTGCTGGGCGTGTATGTCACGCAACCCGTCGGCAGCTACCGCTACCCGACCTGGCAGTTCCGCCCAGATGGCCAGCCCTTTGAGCGATTAGTCGAGATCCTAGCAGTGTTGCGGGACTTTGGTCCTTTCCAGCGTGAGCCGGATGGTCTGCGTCGCAGTACCGGTTGGGGCGAGGCCGAGTGGTTCTTGTCGCCGCACGCGTTGCTTTTGGGCGCGGCACCGGCCGCGATGCTGAGTGTAGACCCAGCCCGCGTGTTGTATGCAGTGCACTGCGAGTTCGAAGAGGATGTCTGAGAGTGGCCTTACCGAGATGACTCAACGCTAGCGTCTACCCGACATCCTTCAATTGAAACTGAGTCTGGCAGTGCGGAACTAGTTGAGAGCGAATACGCGGAAGCCTACAGTCTGGCGGCTTGCAGGCCTCCAGCAATCCATGGCTATGCTCACCTGATGACGATGCAGCAGCCGCCAACCGCCGGGACAGAGGCTCAGCCAAGTTTCTGCGACGCGTACATCGAGGACAATCGTAGGGTGAATGTCTAAGCTTCCCCTTAGTTGAATCCAGGTCCATTGCAAGAACAGCGACTCTTATTCATCCCCCGTGATCTCATACGACGGAGACTGATGGGTCCAGGTCTGCATAAACCCGGTCAACCTCATCGACTTGTTACGCGGCCCAAGGTGAATGGCACCCGTTGTCTAGCTGATGGCGTCCTGCCCGTCCAAGTAAGATCGCACATCCCTAAGTTCGCTCAAGCCTCCGCGGCAAAGAAACTCCAGTACGGTGTTCCCAGCAAACATGGGTGCCATGTTCGGCCGCCTTATCCAGCCATCCGCCTGAATGGAGTCCGGCAGAAGGATATGAAGAGCTTTGTAGATGCCAAGTAGATAGCTAATCCGTATCAATATGTCGTCATCGATATGCTCGTAATCGCCTCGCACCCATGCCTCGTAAGAAGCATCAGGGGGACCTCCAAGCAACGTTCTCTGCTGGAGTCCCGACAGATCCCACCTCGCAGCGAGTTTGAAGAAGGCTCTTAATGCCGAGCCTGAAAGCTCTTCGCGACTGAGCTGATCTGTAGGGATGCTCATCATGTGCTCATCTACCAATCGACTTCTCTTAGAAGCACATCGTCGTGTGCCAAAACCCCACACCTACCAACGCGCCGTCATCCCATTCAACGGCCAGCAGCATGCCCATCCTATCGCAATCCACGAACTGCATCTCGTGCTGCGTTTTCTGACATGGCAACCGCTGTAGCGGTATGCATATCAGATTATCTGATACGCAATCAGATAATTTGTACACCACAAATATGAGAATGTGCTCTCTGTTTGCAATATGAAGGAGAGTGAGTGATGCTCGCCTACATGGTGCCCTTGTCGATACAAACGCTCGCACTTCGCGCAACGACTCCTGACCAGCTCGCCGAGCAGGTGGCGGAGGAGTACGGGCTCTATGTCCGGCTCTCAGAAGTCTGGATGCTGCTTGGCTACAACAGCATCGGCGCGGCCAGGCGTGCGGCATATGACAACCGACTGGGTGTAGCGACCTCAACCATCCCTGGGAGGAAGGGCCGCATGATCCGCTCCAGAGATCTCGCGCAATGGCTGTTCACCGCAGCGCGCAGCGCGGAGACCGTCAGCAATCCGCAGGCCACTCAATGATCCCAATCTTCCCATGGAGGACCTCCAGGTGAGCTAAGAACACTCTCTGGGGTAGAAAAGACAAACCCCGGCTGGCAGGCCGGGGTCTGTTTGAGGCGCAGCGATGAGTACCGCTATGCCGAATCTACCCCCTTACCCCGATAAGAATCAACCCCTAGGCATTCCGGGAGGGAGGCGGCTGCCCGCCTCCCAGTAGATAGGCAGGGCTCCATGAATCAAGAAGAACTGGCCGAGCGTCTGCGGGAGCATGAGGGCCTAACTGTCGAACAGCGAGAGCACATCCTTGAGATGGCTAGCTCGAGTCCAGCGCGGAAGCCAGGAAAGGGTGCGCTGAACAACGTTGTGACCCACTTCAACTCAGTGAAATGTGGCCAGCTGATCACGCTGGAGAGTCATACCGTTGAACATCTGTTCGCGCTGACTCTGGAGCTGGATCCGGATGTGCTTGGCTACTTCCCGCAGGTCGCCTGTAAGGGAGTGAGACTTGGCAGTCATGTAAGGAGCGGCACCTTGGATTTTCTGGTCGTCCGCACCCGTCGCGTTGAGCTGGTCGAATGCAAGGCCGCCTCCGCTCGTGACAGCTTGCTTACGGCAAAGTCCGGTGAATGGATTGATGTCGATGGAAATCTTCAGAACCTTGCCTATGGTCCTTGGGCAAGGCAGCGCGGCATGGAGCACGTCCTGTGGCTCAGTCCGTCCCGCGTCGACACGCCACTTCGGAACCTGCAGGTCATCTATAACGAAGTGCGCATGGTACCTGCCGACGCGGCTCAAGTCTTGGGCAGGCGCATCCATGCGCATCTCGCCGACGGCCCCAAGAGCCTCGATTGGATGATTGAGACTATCGAGGGATTCAACCTGAGCCAGGCGGCGCTTTTGCTTGGAACCCGCTGGGCCTTCGGTCCAGTTGAGCATGTTCCGCTCACGGACACGAGCAACTTCTTTTTAACCTTGAGTCAGGCTCAGGCTATTGAGATAGGAAGCAACTTCTTTGAGGTTGCCAGGCACTCTCGCAATCAACTGAACTCTGCGTTCGCAACGGCGACGCTAGTCGACGCCACCCACGCCGAAAAGCGGCTGGCATTGATTCAATCCGCGCATGCGAAGGGTACAGCCGTCCCCAAACACCTGCGTGGGGTAGCGCGGAATGTAGCCGAGGCGCGAAGCAGAGGTGAAAACGAACTTGAGCAGTGCCTTACCAGATTTCATGCAAGCGGCAACCGAATGAGCCGGCTTACCCCCGTTCAGGAGAAGCGGACGGCTGAGGCAATTCGCGCATACGCCGCAGGCAAGTATTCACAGAAGAAGGACGCATACGCTGCGCTCAAGGAGGCCTGTGAATCTGACGGCGAGTCGCCACAGAGCCGCCAGGCCTTCGAACGCAGGCTCGCTGATCCGCGCCTGGAGCTGCGTAAGGTCCTTGCAACGCAGGGAATGCGTGGCTACCAAAAGCAACGGCCGCGCTCGGACGCGCGCGACCGGTCGGGTACAGCCTTAGCTAAACATGCAGTCCTGCACGTCGACAGTACCAAAGTTGACGTCAGGGTGGTGCGCGACGATGGAATGAGTGCAAGCGCAGAGTCCCCTCTGATTTATCTAGGAACAGATGAGGCGACTGATTTGCCAATGGCGCATTCCGTTGTCTTCGGGCCAGCACGGCGCGATGGTTTGGCCATCCTGATACGGAACTACGTCCGCAGACATGGACGACTGTTCAACAGCATCTTTGTCGATCGGGGAACGGAGAATCAGTCGCACTTTCTCATAGCTCTGGCTTTGCGATATCAGTTCTCAATCCATATCTGCCCAACGGCAGGTTCGAGGTTCAACTCGAACGTAGAGCGATACTTTAAAAGGTTCAATTCCCAAGTCAGCCATGAGCTTGTCGGCAGCACCGATCCCGACAAGGCGGGTCGGGGCGTGGACGGGAAGTTCAAGAGCTACAACACTGCCAGGCACTGCTTTGAAACCGTTCATACGGTGGCCAAGGAAACGCTCTATGAGCACTTCCCGAGCGTTCCTGTACAAGGCTTCGCAAGTCCGGCTGAACGTGCAGCCCACGCAGATCTTCTCTTTCCTAGTGCCGGCCTGCACGCGTTGGTTGACGAAGAATTCCTCTTCAGAACCGCGATCCCGCACAGCAATAACAAGTATGTACCCGGACGAGGGTTCGAGGTGAATGGTCGGTATTTTCACTCCAATGAACTGAGGGAGCTCGACGCGTCATTCGATGTTGAGCAGCTTCGAACAGATCCGGAGGACCCGAGCTTCATCTGGGTTAGGACGAATCGTGGACTGTTCAAGGCGTTCTGCAACTTGATCGGGCCTCTAGCCAATTCCACCCTGATTGAGCGGTCGTTCAGGGGTATGTATGACCAGCTCTACGCGCCATCGCTCCGCGAAGCAAAGCAGACCGCAAGGCACGCTCAGGCGATGCGTACGGCAGCCGCGAACGCGAAGCCCAACACCGCGGCTCATCCCAAGCCGGGGGAGGCGGACTCCAGTAGCCTCCCTTCGCAATCAAATGACGCTCTTGACGAGATCGCTCTGCGCGGAATCAAGAAGCGAGCCATGGATGACTTTGACGACATTGAGTCGCCGTAGCTTGTGTAATCGGGGGCAAGCCCGCGCCAGTCATTCAAATTCACAGGAACCGATAGTGGACAGCAACTCTGGAATTCCTTTTGTGAATCATAGCCGCATGAGGACGGCTTACTCCGAACTCTTGAATGCCATCCAAGGTGCGCGCCCAGGTACGTTCGTCTGGGCATTGGCTCCTTCTGGCTCGGGCAAGAGTGAGATCAGAAAAGCTATTCTTCCCGTCCTTGCCGGGAAGCAGAGCCTCTGGCCAGCTGGCACGCTTCCTTTGATATCGGTGCGTGCAATGGCCAATGATCGGGGAAAGTTCAACTCCAAGGATCTCACGCTGCGCCTCCATCACGCCGTGGTGGAACCCGACTTCGGCTGGCTGGAGAACAAGGACCGATCGGTCAGTACTGATGCGCACCATGTCCAGGCGGAGGCAGAGGTAAACAATCAGCTGTGGAAGAGAGTGAGGGCAACGCAGTCGCAGCCGAGATTGCAGCACAGCTTCGAATCTGTGGCGAAACAACGTCAACTTAAGTACATCTTCCTGGAAGAAGCGGCAACCTTGACGATGGTGCATCTTCATCAAACCAGCTATGGGTACATGTCGAACCTTGTGCGACTGATTGAAGAAATCGGCTGCGTCATAGTGATGCTGGCTACCCACACTGCGGAGAGTTTGTGGGCGGGACACCCCGACGTCTGGAATCGATCCCGGTTCGTCTACATCCGGCCGTATAACCTGAAGAATTCCCAAGACGAGCGGGATTTCGTTGCAGTGCTGAAGGGTATCGGGCAGAGCTTCAACCTGTCCGATCCCAAGCTCCTCGTTAAGAATACTGATTTGATGTACGCCAATGGTGCTGGCGTGTTCGGTCCCACTATCGACGTCGTCCATAGGGCTGAGCTCCGCCGAAAGAATGAGGGAGCGAACAGCATCACTGAAGCGCACTTGCACGCCAGCTCCTCAAGCGAGAAGGAGCTTGGAACCGTGTGGAGCAGCGTGCTGGCCTTCAACAAGCTTGCGGATCAGAGGCCCTTGAATGGTGAGAAAAGAATTGCTGACTTCCTGAAGCGCATGGGTACGGGGGAGTAGAGCGAAAATGACTACGGCACACATGCGGTATCGGTGGACAGCACTGCCGCCAATTGCACCGATCGACGGAGCCACCGCCCAGACTGAGTCACTTGGAGGGTACTTCCAGAGGATGTGCGAAACGACCGGGTTTACAAAGACACACCTCGCAGGAGTGCTTGACAAAGTTGCGGGTCAGCCAAGAAATGGACTGAGTGAGCGAAATAGCTTCGTGGGACCAGGGCAGGTGAGCCTTAACCGCGCGCGCGCGCTAGAGCAGCTGACTAACCAACGCCTGGTCGGCTGCACGCTCTCGCCTTTCATTAATGTCCTGCAGATGCGGGATGGCGGCCTTGCTGGCATCAATCGCCGCTGGTGTCCTGAGTGCCTGCTGGAGGCTGGCGAGAGTAACGGTCTAAGTGAGAGGCTCATCTGGAACTTCCTTCACTACTCGCATTGCTCCTTGCACTCAGTCAGAATCATTGATCGCTGCCAAGAATGCGGCAACAGTCAACAGTTGCGAAGGGGCAACGCGGCCTCGTGCGCCTATTGCGGTTGCAGCCTAGCGCGCGCAACCACGCACGAGAGGCCGAGCGCACTTCAGTCCTGGGCCAACGCCTCGATCGAGGACGTCGTACGCTGGACCGCAACCAACCCTGATGTGGTTATTCCTGCGGAGAACTATCAACGTTTCTTTGATGGGCTCCTTCAAGATGGGACATTGGATAGGCTGAAGATCGTTCATAACAGGTTCTGGAGGGATGCAATTCGCTTCAGACGAACTACCACCACTTTCAGAACGCTACTCAACCTATCCGCCATCAAATCTGTTGACATTATCGGAATTTTGACCGAACCAGTTCCGGCCTCATCGACTTCATTGTTTCCAGGCCATGAGGTGGACGGTGAGATCGCGTTTGATCTAGAGGACTGGGGGGCTCAGGCGAGGAAATTCGAAGTCGTGCTCCACGCGCTCTGCAAGGCCAATACGCGTGTGTTCCCTAGCCAGCAGTTCCTTAGCCTATTGTTGGTTTCTAAACGAAAAAGTTCTATCCACCGTGCGCCGTCATTCAGCGTCTACCTAGATCTTCAGAGGCAACCTGGCCAGGACCTTCTTGCGGGTCGGAACATGGCGAGCAGAATTATGGCCCTGTCCATGACCCTGCTTAAAAGCGGCATGCGCGAGCGGGGCGTAGCAAGTGAAGTTCTGAAGAGATTCGCCATTTCGGCAGAGATCGCTAGAGAGTGCGCCCGGACCGCAGTTGTTATTACAAAGGCCATGCGCTCTCCGGCCTTCCGAGCTTCCGGTGATCCCTTCCCGTGCCGCTGAAGAAGGCCAGAAGAAGACATCACTTCCCTGCGCAGCCGAGCGGGTTGTTCAACCGCGGGGTTCTACCCCGATATCACGGACGGTTCTAAAAGAGCTGCAACCTTCTGGTCCTGCCTGGCGACCCTTCGTCGCATCCTTGGGTTATGGCGTCGCTCTATGTAGTCAAACGCATCCGCTCGTGCTGCATACTTTGTGGCGCAGTTCGTTCGATAGATCCGCTCACGCTTGAGTGGCCCAAAGAGGGCTTCGCAGGTCGCGTTGTCGCCACAATGACCCACAGCGCTCATCGAGCAGATCAACCCGTTAGCCGCTAGATGCCCCTGGTAGTCGCGGCTGCGGAACTGGCTGCCTCGATCCGAATGCAGGATTACCTCATCGCTTCCTTGACGCTGCCGCACCGCTATCTGCACAGCCCGGGTCACCATCTGGCGATCCTGTCGATCGTGTATTGACGAGCCCATGATGCGCTGGTCGTACAGATCCAGCACGATCCCCAGATACAGCTTGCCCTGCTGGGTCTCGATCTCGGTAATATCTGTCCCCCACTTGGTTTCCGGCTCCAGCGCGAGAAAATCGCGTTCAAGCAGATTGACCCCCCCCGGCGGTGTCCTGGCCGGAGTTGCGTGCCGCCCGCGACGCTTGCGGTGTGGCCAACCCTGCAGGCCGTCGGCGGCCATCCGGCGCGCTACCCGGCCAGCGTTGCTGACGGCGGCGACAAGGCGCGCATCCGTCAGCCATGAGAGCGGGCCCTGAATGACAGGCTTTGAAATTCCGAGAACACTGCAAATTCGGATTGGTGGCTACAGCCCAGTTTCCAGATATGAGAAGTTGATTGACTCAAGGCAGCAGATGGACAGCGCTGCTGGAAGAGAAGGCTACGCCAGGTCGTTCCCGAAAGAATTGGCGATCCGGGGACATCAGTGTTACGAATTGCGATAACAAACTGTTGTCCTTCATGAGGGCCTTCGCCAATCAAACTCCGCCACCATGTACAAGCGCAATCACCGCATTGACCGAATAGGGCCTGCCACTTCATCGCGCGTCGGTGCGCTGAAAGGCACTGCTACCAGTGGTACCCCCTGCCTTCGCTGGGGGATGGATCCGACGTCGCCCCTTACTTGCCTGAGGGACCGGGGAACCAAAAGGCGATGGGCGTACGAGGGTTGCCGGAACGTCCAATTTCCCTGAATTGAGTAGAATCTGCCCAGGTAGATAGGGGCTGTCAGCCGGCCATCGTCGTGCTGCAGTTTGGGACAGGAGGCGGCTACGCCGCCATGAGCACAAGGAGACATCAGGGTGTATTTGGCAGAGCTGTCTATCTCGAACTTTCGCAAGATCAACAACGCTGTACTGCACTTCCAAAGTGGACTGAACGTCCTGGTTGGTGCGAATAACGCGGGCAAGACCGCCATTGTCGATGCGCTGAGGTCTCTCCTTGCCGGGCACGATGAACCTTACCCGCGGTTGGACTCAGACGATATTCATCGGCCGAAGACAGGATCGCCTAGCGGCAACATCGTGTTCAAGTACATCTTCCGAGGGTTGAGCCCCGATGATGAAGCTGACTTCATGACTGCCCTGAAGCCTGCCAAGGACGGGCAGATGGAGGCGCATATCACCATCAGCTTCTCCGAGGCGGATAAGACGGGGCGACTTAGAGCGAAGCGCTGGTGCGGAGACCATGATGATGTCGGCTTGACAGCGGACATGATGGAAAACCTTCGTGGCGTCTATCTACAGCCCCTGCGCGATGCTTCTCAGGCTCTTAGGCCCGGCCGCACAAGCCAGCTGTCCCGACTGTTTCAGCTGCTCGTTGATGACGATGGCAAGATCGAGATCAATAAGGCACTGAAGCTGCTGGATGATGAGCTCAAGACGAAAGCGCCGATTGTGAGCACCCATAAGGCGATAACGACTCGCCACTCCGAGATGTTGGGGCCACAGCTGTCCCAGCTGCTCGAGCTGGGGGTTAGCGTCAGCGATTTCCAACGCCTGGCTTCGCGTCTCTCTCTTACCGTAGATCTGTTCGAGCTTGAGCAAAATGGGCTCGGATTCAACAATCTGATCTTCATGGCGGTCGTTCTCAGCGAGCTGACCAAGAACCCGCAAGCTAGCTATCGAGGCCTGATCATTGAGGAGCCCGAGGCACATCTGCATCCCCAATTGCAGGCTGTGCTCCTGGGATACTTTGAGACCATCAAGGCAGTGGACAAAGAGAAGCCTGTCCAGCTGTTCGTTACCAGCCACTCACCCAACTTTGCCAGCATCGCCAACCTCGACAGTCTCACCTGTCTTGTTGACACCGGAATCAAGGTGGAGACTTTCTTTCCCCGAGACATCAAGTTTTCTGTCGGAAAGCGTGAGAAGCTTGAGCGCTATTTGGACGTCACTCGGGCTGAGCTTTTCTTTGCGCGCCGCGCAATCCTGGTCGAGGGTGCGGCGGAATTGGTCCTTGTCAGTGTGCTCGCCGAGAAGTGCGGTCACGATCTACGTAAGCATGGGGTAAGCCTCATCAGCGTTGAAGGTCTCAACTTCGACTCATTCATTCCACTGTTCGGCGAGAAGGCGCTGAAGATTCCTGTCTCCGTACTTACGGATGCGGACCCAACAGGTCCGAGTGAAGAGGATGAAGAGGAAGAGGAAAAGGGCGATGGCAGCGCAGAAGCAGACGACCATGCGCCGGAAGATGGGACCTCAAGTGGAAAGAAGAAGGCGGCCCCTGTCTACCCTTCGATCGGCGACAAGGTGCAGGTGTCCGCCAACACCTTGAATATGCTCAGGTTCGCGGATTCATATCTCAAGATCTTCCATGGGCTGAAGACGCTTGAGTATGACTTGGCCTTGTACGCCAGCAATCGCAAGATCATGCTTGCGGCGCTTAAGGAGCTACACCCGAAGATTTCTGCGAACCTGGAGAAGAAGGTAGACGCCGCTACGGGAGATGCAGAGAAGGCTCGCGTACTGTTCAGCGGGATGTTCGAGAGGAAGAACGGAAACGTCCAGAAGGGGCGCTTTGCACAAGCTTTGGCGTACCTGATCGCCAAGGCGAAAAAGGAAGAATTCACTGTTCCGGAGTATATCCAGGCTGCAGTCGAGCACGCTTGTCAGCCTGGCCCGAAGAAGGCTGAAGACGAATGAGCACGGATACTACTCCTTCAGTTGAACAGGGTGAGATCATCACGGCACCATTGCATCCGATGTCGGTCATTGCTTGCGCGGGAAGTGGGAAGACCTTCACGGCTGTACGTAGGCTGGCCCACATACGTCAATGCCTCGGTGATCACCGGGGCCGGGTTGCGCTCCTGTCCTTCTCGAACATCGCCGTGGAGACCTTCAGGCGCGAGTACCAGGCACTCGCAATGGGATCGCTCAAGATCCCGTCCCACCAGCGTGTCGAGATCGACACATTGGACGGGTTCATTACGACAAATATTCTGCGACCCCACGCCCATCGGACGATGGGGTGTACCACGACCCCGTTCTTGCTATCAGGGAGCGAGTCATTCCTTTTAGGTAAGGACTATCGCTTCTGGGTGGAATCGCCGAGAACCGATAGCTACCCAGTGCCCCAAGGGCATATCCATCGCGTTGTCATAGGCCCTTCTGGAGCTGCAACGGGCTTCTTCTATCAGAACTCCGGCATGCTGGCGAGGATCAACAATGGCCCAAAGGTTGCCGCAGCATTGGGAAAACTGGGGGCTTACACCCACGAGCTGGCGCGCTACTGGGTCGACCTTACCCTCCGCGAACAACCCGAGATCCTCCGAGTCCTTGCGCGTCGCTATCCCCACATCCTCATTGATGAAGCCCAGGATATCGGCATTCTGCACCAGGTGATCATTGAGAGGCTCAGCCAAGCAGGCTCTCAGATTTCCCTTATTGGGGATCCCAATCAAGGCATCTACGAGTTCATGGGCGCGACCGGCTCGTTCCTGTCCAGCTACCACAGCAAACCCGGTGTTTCTGCGGCCGCCCTGACGCGGAACTATCGGTCCGTGCCGGCCATACTCGATCTCGCCAACGCAATCTCGGCACGTACGGACGATCCGGATAGGACAGCGCCACCTACGCTCCACGGGGCCTACTTCGTTCCGTACACGACTGCCGATACGAAGAAGGTCATGGCGGCCTTCCAGGCAACACTGGTCTCCGCTGGGTTGGACCCAGCACGCTCCGCCGTGCTCTGCCGCGCACGCAAGTGGGCCAACGAGCTGGCTGGGCATGAGGGTGCGCCTGGCGTGGGAACGACCAAGATCCTTGCCCAGGCAGCGATGGCGCGCGATATCCACTCCGACTACTCAACAGCATTCAGACTCGTGGCAACTGCCATCATGGGTTTGACCGACAACGCGCCCAAGGGCATCGTTGCTCGCCTGACTCAGCCTGCCAGGTACCCAGAGGAACGAGCACTTCGTCGTGTCATTTGGGCTTTTACGCGAGATCCGGTCTCGGGCCTGCCCAGCGCGGCGCTGCCCGCTGTTAGCGATTGGCAGCCGGCACTGTTGCAACGTATAAGGGTCCTGATGACCAATCTGAGCACAGCCCACGGTCTCAACCACACATCGTCCACGCTCGGTGCTCGGCTCTCGAAGAGGAGTTTGCCCGGCTCACCGCTAATGAGCCCGCCTGACCTAGGTGCCGATCAGCCCTTGCGGGTCAAAATCAGTACCGTGCACCAGGTCAAAGGCGAAAGCCTGGATGCCGTCCTCTACATGGCAACGAAACCGCATGTATCTGCACTGCTAGGCGGAGGTTCCACCGAGGACGGGCGAATCGGGTACGTGGCTGTGACCCGGGCAAGGGATCTGCTGTGGTTGGCTGTCCCTGCAACAGCTTTGAAGAGCCTTCGTGCCGATCTCCAAGCAAAGGGCTTCAAGGACGCAACCGCTACGGCTGCAACCCCAACGGCCGGACATGACAACGGTTCCCTCTGAATGGGCGTATTGGACAGGAACCCAACGCGGCACTGGAATCAACGTCAACGCAGGGAATGAAGCTGAATGGGAGCAAGCATAGGTTTTCCGCTAGATCGGACCTGAATACGCTTCCCTCGATGGAACTGGGTTCCTGCCGGTCAGCGGGGGAGACTATGAGTGCTTGACAACCATAGTTGCGCCAATGGAAGCAGGAAATTGGCTCAACCTATGGTTGCGGATGGCGACAAACCTTTGGTTGCCCGTCTAGTACGCATCAATCCAACCCAGGGTCGCGAGATGAAGAGATTGGCTTGCCTGCTTCTGCTGCTCACGATGCCGATGCTTGCGCACGGTGCGCATGCAGCCGCCTCCGCGGCGGGGGTCAATGCGGGCACGCTGGATGACTTCCTCGATCAGGTCGAGAAAAGCAACGCAGGCGTCGGCAGCGTATCCATCTTCAGGAATGGCCACGAGGTCTACAACAGAAGCTTCGGGCAGAACAGCCTGCCGCCCGTCGCGCACGACGACAGCACCCGCTACCAGATCGCCTCGGTGACCAAGATGGTCACCGCCATCCTGGCGTTCAAGCTGGTCGAAGAAGGCCGGTTGAGCCTGGACGATCACCTGTCGGACTTCTTCCCCGACATGCCGTCGGCGCAGCAGATCACCGTTGGCCATCTGCTGGCGCATTCCAGTGGCCTGGGCAACTTCGCGATAAAGGACGGCGCGGTCTGGGTGGTGGACGAGGTTAGCCAGGCACGGATCCTCGACGAGATACGAAGGCAGGGCACTGCGTTCGAGCCGGGGACGCGCGTGGCCTACTCCAACTCTGCCTACCTGCTGCTGCGGATGATCCTGGAACAGCGCTACGGCACCGACTACCAGCACATCGTCGAACAGCAGATTGCAGAACCGCTGGCGTTGCAGCACTTCGCTGCAGCACCGTCGCACACCGCCAACACCTTCAAGTCCTATGCATACGCAGGGCAGTGGAACGAGATCAAGGACATCGCGTACACCAACGTCATCGGCGTGGGCGACATCGCCGGCACCACGCGCGAACTGAACGTGCTGATCAACGCGCTGTTCCACAACCGGTTGCTGCGCAGGGAAAGCCTCGACCGGATGACGCCGGTTGCCGGCGCGGGCTGGGGAAAAGGACTGGCCGAGTTCCCGTTCGGTGAGCAGCGCTTCCTGGGCCACGCTGGCGATGTACTGGGCTCTCATTCGCGCGTCATCTACAACCCTGCCGATGATGTGTCGATCGCGTACTCCACCAATGGCGAGCGCATTCCAACCTCTGACTTCCTGCAGACCCTCGTTGGCATTGTCTACGGCAGTGGCTTCACGCTGCCGGCCTTGAAGTAGCCATACGCGCCGATCTACCGGGCAACGGGCAATCCGTGTTTGCAGCCTGTATGAACACGCGAAAGCCTCACAGGGTGATATCGGCTTCATACAGATGAATTGGCTGTTCTGAACAGGCACAAGGCGATCGGCCGGCGTACATCAGCTCGCCTGATCCCGCTTGTTAATGCTGGGTCAGAAGCGGACTTCACAACCCATCCACGTATTCAAATTTCAGCTGAAAGCGCTTGTCAGCAGCGGGAACAAACGCCGCTATATTCCAGCTTCCCCAGACGAAGGAGGGAGTGCAATGAACCTGAACCCGCAACACATGAAGACGGCCCGCGCACTTGCTGTAGCGCTCATCGCCACCGTCAGCCTTGGCGCCTGCGCCTCTTACAAGAACGAGTTTGCAACCATCAACTCGCGTCTCGATCAGCTCGACGTAAAGGTGCAGGGTGCTGCGCAGAGCGCGGAGTCCGCCAACCAGTCCGCGCAGCAGGCCAACCAGCGTCTGGACCAGATCGAAGGTCGCGTGCAGCAGCTTGAAAGGGCACCGGCCGGCCGCAAGCCGCGCGGGTAATTGCTCCCTCACTGTTTGAATTGATCCACCTCTGTATCGGGAGCCAGTGGCCTTCGCCGGCCACTGGCGTCCTTCCACCCAGGATTGCATTGCAAGGAGCCGTCCCATTCGTACCTACTCCTCCCCTGCACGCCGCGCCCTCCATGCCGCACTGGCCATGGCGCTGGTCGTTGCATGCAGCGGCGTAGCCAACGCCAGGGACAAGGACGCACCTGCACCACCGGTGGCCGCCGTTGATGAACTTCCACCTGACCAGGGCGTGTCCGAAACGGTGATCGAACTGGCCGGCTGGGTGGTGGCCAGCAAGGATAACCAGGGCTATCCGTTTGCAGTCATGGACAAGGCGGCGGCGCAGGTTCTGATCTTCAGCGGCGACGGAAAGCTGCGTGGCGCGGCACCGGCGCTGTTCGGTTCGGCCATCGGCGACCACTCCGCACCCGGCGTCGCCAAGCTCGCACTGAGCGCGATTCCTGGCCACGACCGCACCACGCCGGCCGGCCGCTTCATTGGTGGCTACGGCCCCTCCGACGATGCCGGGCGCGTGCTGTGGGTGGACTACGATTCGGCCGTTTCAATGCATCCGCTGCCACCGGGCAGCCCGAAGGAGAAGCGCGCCGAGCGCTTGGCATCGCCCACGCCGGACGACAACCGCGTCACCCACGGTTGCATCAACGTCTCGCCCGCGTTCTACGGGCAGATCGTGCAGCCCATGTTCGAGAAGGGCGGCGTGTTCTACATCCTGCCGGACAAGGATTCGATCGCGAAGACCTTTCCGGAATTCGCGCAGAGCCGCGGGGATGCGAAGGACGAAGACGAGAAGGGCGCGCGGCGCGCAAGCAAGTAATACGTCGATCGGCGAATTGGAATTCAGGAAGCCGCAGCCCCTGCGGCCCTCGCCAATGCAGCGGCGTGCGCGGCGCCCTTGCGCTCGCTGTAGCGGTCCACCAGGTAGTCCGACCGCCCTCGCGTCAGCAGCGTGAACTTCACAAGCTCCTCCATCACATCCACCACGCGGTCGTAGTACGGCGAGGGCTTCATGCGCCCATCGTCATCGAATTCCTGCCAGGCCTTGGCCACCGACGACTGGTTGGGAATGGTCAGCATGCGCATCCACCGGCCGAGCACGCGCAACGTGTTGACCGTGTTGAACGACTGCGAACCGCCGCTCACCTGCATCACCGCCAGCGTCCTGCCTTGTGTGGGCCGCACGCTGCCATCTTCCAGCGGCAACCAGTCGATCTGGTTCTTGAACACACCGGTGATCGTCCCGTGCCGCTCGGGGCTGACCCAGACCTGGCCTTCCGACCACTGCGACCACGCACGCAGCCGCTGCACTTCGGGGTGGCTCGTGTCCACGCTGTCCAGCATGGGCAGCGCATGCGGATCGAACACCCGGGTCTCGCACCCCAGGTGACGCAGCAGCCGTTCGGCTTCCAGCGCCAGCTTGCGGCTGAACGACTGCGGCCGCAGTGAGCCGTAGAGCAGGAGGATGCGTGGCGGCCCCAGATCGGCGGCGGCGAGCTGGCGGTGATCGGGCTGGGGCAATGACGATTCCACCAGGTTGGGCAGGTGGGTACTTGTGATCGGCTTATTCATTCGACTATTCTAGAAATATGGAAACGTTGAATGCAATCGCCGCCCTGACTGCCCTGGGTCACGCCACCCGCCTGGCGGCTTTCCGCCTGCTGGTGGAGGCTGGCCCGGCAGGTCGCATGGCGGGCGACATCGCCACGGCCCTGCAGGTGCCCCCAGCCACGCTCAGCTTCCACCTGAAGGAGCTGGTGCAGGCCGGGCTGGTGGAGAGCGAAAACCAGGGCCGCCATGTCTGCTATCGGGCCAACTTCGGCGCCATGAACGGCTTGATCGAGTACCT
Organism: Stenotrophomonas maltophilia group sp. Smal32; assembly: GCF_030237085.1. Classification (NCBI taxonomy): domain Bacteria; kingdom Pseudomonadati; phylum Pseudomonadota; class Gammaproteobacteria; order Lysobacterales; family Lysobacteraceae; genus Stenotrophomonas; species Stenotrophomonas maltophilia group sp. Smal32. The sequence continues at coordinate 46,564 of NZ_JASJSI010000003.1, read as the reverse complement.
GACGCACAACTGCTGCGCGGGCTCGCCTGACGCGGAGTGCGCACCCGCAGCACCTGCGTGCAAGTGCTGACACCGCACACGACCTTCCCCATCGAAGCGATTGCCCATGACCCGTTCTGTCCTGTTCCTCTGTACCGGCAACAGCGCCCGCAGCGTGCTTGCTGAAGCCACCCTGCGCGCCTGGGGCGGCGATCGCTTCAGCGCATTCAGTGCGGGCAGCCAGCCCACTGGCCAGATCAACCCCTTCGCGCTGGCCCAGTTGCAGGCCGAAGGAATGCCCATTGAAGGGCTGCGCAGCAAGTCGTGGGATGAGTTCGTGGATGCAGCACCGATGGATCTGGTGATCACCGTGTGTGATGCAGCCGCAGCGGAGGCCTGCCCTGTGGTGTTCGGTGACTTCGTCCGCAGCCACTGGGGCCTGCCCGATCCGGCGGCCGTAGCGGGTAGCGATGCCGACAAGGCCGCAGCATTCGCGCAGGCCCATGCCATCGTGAAGCTGCGACTGCGTGCATTGCTCGCGTTGCCCGAATCGGTGTGGTCCGACCGCACGGCGCTGCAGCAGGCGCTGGACCGGATCGGCCGGCTGCTGCCGACCGACGGCGTGCAGTGACGGTGCCATGAGCCTGTTCGAGCGACACCTGACGCTGTGGGTTGTGCTGTGCATTGCGGCTGGCACCCTGCTGGGCCACGTCCTGCCCGGCGCTTTTGCCGCGCTGGCATCCGCAGAGGTCGCCAAGGTCAACCTGCCGGTTGCGGTGCTGATCTGGCTGATGATCATCCCGATGCTGCTGAAGGTCGACTTCGCTGCGATGCGCCAGTTGCAGCAGCACTGGAAGGGCATCGGCGTAACGCTGTTCATCAACTGGGCCGTGAAGCCATTCTCGATGGCGCTGCTGGGCTGGCTATTCCTGCGCCATGCCTTCGCCGACTGGTTGCCAGCAGCACAGATCGACAGCTACATCGCCGGGTTGATCCTGCTGGCAGCCGCACCCTGCACCGCCATGGTGTTCGTGTGGAGCAACCTGTGCCGCGGTGATGCCAACTTCACCCTGAGCCAGGTGGCGTTGAACGACGCGATCATGGTGGTTGCCTACGCGCCGGTGGTTGCACTGCTGCTGGGCCTGTCGGCGATCACCGTGCCGTGGGATACGCTGCTGCTGTCGGTGGGCCTCTACATCGTGGCGCCGGTGCTGGTGGCTGCGTTGCTGCGGCGCTGGATCCTGATGCGTCGTGGCGAGGCAGCGTTGCAGCGGGTGCTTCGCAAGCTTGGGCCCGTCTCGCTGTGTGCGCTGCTGCTCACACTGGTCCTGCTGTTCGGCTTCCAGGGCCAGCAGATCGTGAAGCAGCCGCTGGTGATCGCACTGATTGCGGTGCCGATCCTGATCCAGGTCTATTTCACTTCCGGCCTGGCTTACCTGCTCAATCGTCGCCTGGGCGTGGCGCATTGCGTGGCCGGCCCTTCGGCGTTGATTGGTGCCAGCAACTTCTTCGAATTGGCGGTTGCCAGCGCGGTGGGACTGTTCGGCGTGCATTCGGGGGCGGCGCTGGCCACCGTGGTGGGCGTGCTGATCGAGGTGCCGGTGATGCTGTCCGTGGTGCGGATCGTGAGCCGTACTCAGGGCTGGTATGAGAGGCGCGGGGAGCGCTGACAGATCAGGCGCGCGGCCAGCGTGGTCCTGCGGTGTCGATGTCCGATCCGACGTGCCGCTGTCGCTATTGCCTTGGTGATGCCGCCCCACGCCACACCCTCAACTTCGATCCGTGTCGCATATTGCCAAAGCCGCTGCGGCCATTGCGCCGCCTCGATCTTCGGCAACTCAACAGCATGCAAGAATGCTGAAAGCGTCTTCGATCGAATGCTGTTTGCAACTTGTCTGATTGGCGTTGCGCAGCGACGGCGGTACAGATGACGTGCCACCGGAAAAGGGTGGCCGGGACTCGAAAACCCGTCAGATCACGAACGTTGTTTTGCGCTTGCCGGCCGGCGTCACCTTGTGTGGCGCCGGTCGGTAATCCGTCTGCCGGCCATGGCGGGCGGAGCGTGGAGGCCTTGCGCCTGCCGGTCTTGTTCGTGATCTCCCGGTTTTCGAGCCACGTCTCCGCCTGCCACCTCTGCGTGGCGGCTGCCGTCTGTCCTGCACGGAGCCCTTGCCATGAGCACACCCGAATCCTCCCGCCTGCGCGCGCAGTACGTGCCCGCCAACGCGGACGCGCCCTCGGAAACACCGCACCCGCACGATCCGCACGGTTTCATCGCCACGCTCGACCGCATCGGCAAGGGCGCGGCCGCCGACGGCCAGCCCTGGCCCGAACGTCATCAGATGCCAGGGCGCCGCATGGCGCTGGCCGACGCGGACTGTGCGTTGGCCGGGCTGCGCGTGGCGCTGGAAATGCTGCTGGCTGCCGAGCGCGTGCGCCAGAACGGACCCGACGAGGAGTACGTGGGCGACCGCGTGATGGAGGGCCTGATGATGGCCAGTCTGTCGCTGGCCGCACAGGTCAGTGCACGCATGCGGCCGGAAGGGTGATACGGGGAACAACGCTCACTGCAGCGCCGGGCACGGCCCGGCGCTGCAGAGCGCGCCACATCACTCGCAGAGCGCGCTGTCTTCCTTCAACGCGGCATCCTGCAGGGGCTGGCGCTGTTCGATCTGCGCACGCTGTTCCGCCGTCGGTTCGCCCAGCCACCACACACGGCAGCGCGCGGTAAGACGGCCGACCAGCTTCGACTGATCGGGCGAGTACAGCATCGCCAACGCGGTGCCGGGGCAATCGTGGGCCTGGCAGGCGGTGTAGAACCACCACGGCTCGCCCTGCAGCACTACCAGCTCGCCAGGGCCGCTGGGTCCGCTCAACAGGCGCTTGCGCAGCGACGGAATGTCCTTGTCGGTGGATTCGGCGTCCTGCGTGCCCTTCATCAGCGCATCGAACGCGGCCAGCACCTTCGGGTCCTTGCGGCCGCAGTCGTCCACGGTGTTGCCGCCCACCAGGGTGAAGAAGTGGGTCGCCAGCGGATTGTCCGCGCAGGTCAGTTCGCCGCCGGCGTCCGGGTCTTCCGGTTCGCCTTCGTTGTCCCACACCGCGGGATCCACGCCGTCTTCGATGGACGGTTCCTTCTCGACCACGGTGGCCGTGGCGGCCGGTGCTTCAGTCGTCGGCGCTGGCGCCGCAGCAGGTGCAGTCCCGCCAGTCTTCTCAGGTGCCTGCCCGCAGGCTGCCAGCAGCGCCGCCATCATCGCCATCCCTGTGATCCGCATCTTCATCGCGTGTCCTTGTCTGATCTGCGCTGCATCCGCCGAATTGGCGGCCGCGTGATTCTAACCAGCACCGCGCTAGGATGCGTTCGTAGCTTCCCGTCATCGCCTGGAGCCGGACGCATGCGCCGTACACCACTCGCCATGATCTTCTGCAGTGCCCTGCTGCTGGCAACGCCGGCAATGGCGTTCGGAGCTGAAGGCTCGACGCCTGCGCGCCTGGCCGATACAGCAGTGCCCGCGCCACTGGAGCGCGTGCTGCGCGACTACGAGCAGGCATGGCGCACCGGTGATGCCAAGGCACTGGCCGCGCTGTTCGCCGAGGATGGCTTTGTGCTGCAGAGCCACCAGCCACCGGTGCGCGGACGCAGCGCGATCGAGGCCGCGTATGCCGGCCAGGGCAGCAGCCCGTTGCGGTTGCGCGCGTTGGCGTATGCAGTGGAGGGGAACACGGGTTACATCATCGGTGCCTACGGCTACGGCAACAACGTGGGCGATACCGGCAAGTTCACGCTCACGCTGAAGCGTGAGGGCGATGGGCCGTGGCTGATCTTTTCGGACATGGACAACGCCAACGCGCCGCCACGGGCGCGGTGATCGGGCGTTGCAGTAGATCCACGCCATGCGTGGATATGCCGCGCGCGTGATGCCAAGCAAGCTTGGCACCCATCAATGCCTGTCTCCGGTCCGGCACCCGCATGGGGTACTCCCTGATGAAAAAACCCCGGCGCGAAGCCGGGGTTTTTCGATTCACTTGAACAGTGTGTCCGGGTATTCCGGTTTCTGTTCCCGCGCCAGCAATGCGCGCAGGCCTTCTTCCGGTGTCTGCTCGCCGTGCAGCACGGCGCGCACGCGGTCGGAGATCGGCAGGTCGATGCCATGGCGGCGTGCCTGTCGCATCACTTCGTCGGCAGTCTGCACCGACTCGACCACCTGGCCGATTTCGCGCACGGCATCCTGCAGCGTCTGGCCACGGCCCAGGGCAAGCCCCAGGCGGCGGTTGCGCGACAGGTCGCCGGTGCAGGTCAGCACCAGATCGCCCAGGCCGGCCAGACCCATCAGCGTTTCCGGCTTGGCACCGATGGCAGCGGCCAGGCGCAGCATCTCGTTGAGGCCACGGGTGATCAGCCCGGCACGGGCGTTGAGGCCCAACTGCATGCCATCGGCCACGCCGGTGGCCACGGCCAGCACGTTCTTCATCGCACCGCCCAGCTCGGCACCGACCATGTCGTCGCCGGTGTAGGCACGGAACGCCGGGCCATGCATCGCCTCGGCCACCGTCTGCGCGAACTCGGGCACGTCGCCATGCACGGTGATCGCGGTCGGCAGACCTTGGGTCACTTCCTTGGCGAACGACGGGCCGGTGACGACGGCCAGCGGCACGTCCTCGCCCAGCACTTCGCGCGCTACTTCATGCAGGAAGCGGCCCGAACCGGGTTCGAAGCCCTTGGTGGCCCAGGCCACGCCGGCACCGGCCGGGCGCAGCGGCGCCAGCGCACGCACGGTTTCACCGAAGGCGTGCGACGGGGTCACCACCAGGATCCAGGCCGCGCCCTCCACCGCCGACGCCAGGTCGGTGGTGGCACGCAGGCTGTCCGGCAGCGGGATGCCCGGCAGGTAACGCGGGTTCTCGTGGCGCTGGTCGATGGCTTCGACCACGGCAGCGTCGCGCCCCCACAGCACGGTCGGGTGACCGTGCCGTGCGAGCAGGCTGGCCAGCGCGGTTCCCCAGGAACCGGCGCCCAGCACGGCGATCTTGTCAGCGGTAGTGCTCATCCGTGACGTCGCGGCAGGAATCAGGCGTTGCCGGCCGGCTCGGAGTCAGCCAGCGACGGTGCGTCGCCCTGCTCCTGGCGCTGGCGCAGGGTTTCTGCGTACAGGCCTTCGAAGTTGATCGGCTGCAGGAAGAACGGCGGGAAGCCGCCGGCCTGGATCAGGTCGCTGACCAGCTGGCGCACGTACGGGAACAGGATGTTCGGGCACTGGGTGCCGAGCAGCACGTCGATCGACTGCGGGTCCAGGCCGACCAGGCCGAACACGCCGGCCTGCTTCACTTCGGCCACGTAGGCGGTGCGCTCACCGGCCTGGCAGGTCAGGGTGACGGCCAGCACGACTTCGAAGGCGTTTTCACCCAGGCGCTGCACCTGCTGGTTCAGGTTCAGCTGCAGCTCCGGCTGCACCTGGTCATTGAAGATGGTCGGAGCGTTCGGCGACTCGAAGGAGACGTCCTTGACGTAGATCTTCTCGACGGTGAAAGCGGGGCCGGTGGCGGCATCGACCGGCGCAGCAGCGCCGTTGGTGATCTCTTCGGACATTTCCAGTAACTCCAATGAATGCAATGAAAACGATGGTCGAATTACTGCGATGGGGGCGGCATCAGGCCCATACAAGGCCGGATCCGCCACCTGCGGCAATCAGTTGCGGCCCTTGACCAGCGGCAGCTCGGCCTGCTGCCAGGCGGGAATGCCGCCGTCGAGCACGTAGACCTTCTCGAAGCCGGCCTTCTTCAGTGCCTTGGCGGCGGTTTCCGAGGCGTTGCCGCTGCGGCACACCAGCACCACCGGCGACTGCTTGGCATTGGCCACCAGCTTGTTGTCCGGGCCGAAGGCACTGGCCTGGGCGTTGCGGCTGCCGGCAATGTGGCCCTTCTCGAAGTCACCGCTGGCCGACAGGTCGACCACCACCGTGCCACCCGCGTTCATCAGCTGGGTCAGTTCGGCGGGCTTGATGCCCTTGAAGCCCCGGAACAGGCGGCGGATCTCGGTGACGATGATGGCCACGGTCAGGCCGACCAGGGCCGCGGACAGCATCGGGTTTCGGCCTGCAAAGGCCAGCAACTCTTCGTAATTCACTCAGGTCACGGGTCGATTAAGCGGGCGCCGATTGTCGCACAAGCCGGACGCGGCCCGTCACTGCCCCTTCCACAGGTCCGGCAGGCCGGCGGTCTGCCACCAGCGCTTGGCCTCCGGATCCCAGCGCCAGCGCTCGACCACCATCACGGTGCGTTCGGCCTGGGTGTTCTGGTTGATCACCCCGATTTCGACCCGGCGCTCGACCAGGCCGCCTTCCAGCGCCGCGCTGCTGCGCTCGCGGTAGGACGACACGCGCAGCTGCGCGTAGCGGTTGAGCTCGAACTCGGTGGGCGGCTTTTCCTTGCGCTGCTTGGGGTCCAGATAGCCGATGGCATCGTCCATGCTGCCCCAGCGGATGGTCGCCCCATAGGCGATCTGGGTCTCTTCCAGCAGCTTTCGCTGCTTGCGGCTGAGGTCGTCGGCCGAGGCGGCGGCGCTGGCCAGCAGCAGGGAACAGATCAGGAACTGGATGAGGCGGCGCATCGGTGGTTTCCCCAGAACGTCAGCCTGCCATCCTACCCTCTGGCGAAGGCAACAAAGCGCCCGCTGAACTCGGCGGCGGGCTTGCCATCGGCGCCGGGCTGGGTGGCGATGATGCTGATGCGGGCCTTGCGGCGCTGGCGGAAGGTATTCAGGAAGGCGTCCCAGCCGCTGGCTTCGGCCGCTTCGGCATGGGCATGCAGGTCTTCGTAGACCGGGGCCAGGTAGCGCAGGTTGCTGTCGGCCACGTAGACCTCGGCATCGTGGCCGGCCAGGCGCAGGCGCAGGCTGACCAGTGCCCAGCCCGACAGGGTCAGCACCGAGGCCAGGCTGCCACCGAAGGCATTGCCCTTGTCGTTGACGTTGGCGGCCAGCGGCGCGGTGATGCGCAGCACGCCGTCGGCATAGCCGTCGAGCTGGATCTGCATGGCGCGGACCGCCGGCATGCAGTCCAGCACGTCCTGCAGGGCGGCCAACGAGGAAGTCAGGGCATCAACGGACATCGGAGCAGCGACCACGACAACGAAGGGCCCGCATAATGCAGGCAATGGCCGACCATACGATACCCACTGGCGCTGCCGGTTCCGAGGCGGGCTGGACCTTCATTTCGCTGCGCCCGCGGGGCCAGAATGCGACGCTGCGCCGCGCCGTTGCTGGGCTGGGCGGGCATGTCGTGGCCCTGCCGCCCTGGCGCTTGCAACGCCTGCAGGGCACGCCAGTGGTGCGCCAGCTGCAACGCGCGCTGAACTGCGATCGGGTGGTGTTCACCAGCCCGGCTGCGGTGGCCGCAGCCGCCACGCTGCTGCCGCTGGCCGAGGCGCAGCGCAGTCCTTGGCTGACGGTGGGCGAAGGCACCGCGCGCGCGTTGCGGGCGCAGGGCATTGACCAGGTGCATGCACCGCAGCGGATGGACAGCGAAGGCCTGCTCGCCCTGCCGGTTCTGGCGCAGGTGCAGGGCCTGCGCATCGGCCTGGTCACCGCCCCCGGTGGACGCGGCCTCATTGGTGCGCAGCTGCAAGCGGCCGGCGCCACCCTCGAACGCGCCGACGTCTATCAGCGCCGTCTGCTGGGCCTGCCACCGCGTATGTTGGCCCGGCTGGAGCGTTCAGCGTATCCCTGGGTGCTTGCGGTCAGCAGTGGCGAAGCGCTTCAGCATTTCTGGCGCCAGATTCCGCCTGTGCTGCAGCACCGCCTGCGGGCACATGCCAGCATCGTGGTCGCCAGCGACCGGCTGGGTGAACAGGCTCGCGGCCTGGGCCTGCACCGGGTCGTGCGCAGTGCCGGGCCAACCACTGAACAATTGGTCGCCGCTGCACACGCCACGCTCACCGGCCCAGCAGCGACCTGAACAGGGACGTGCGTCACGCTTGCCGCTGCCGTCGGCAACAGTGATGCTGTGCACAACGCGGCCTGCCGGAACCGACTGGCAACACAGCCGACAAGGAAGCCCGATGAACGACACTCCGCCCGCTGCTCCACCCCATCGACCCGTGCGCTGGCTGCTGCCGCTGGCCGGGGTGGTCGTGCTGGGTGCGGGCGGCTATGCCGGCTGGTACTTCTGGCAGCAGCAACAGGAAGAGCAGTACGCGCAGGCGCAGACCACCGCCGTGCAGCTGCAGGGCCTGGAAGCCACGCTGGACGCGCTGCGCCGCGACCAGCGCGCGACCAGCCAGCGCCTGCAGGATGCGGCGGCCACCAACCGCGTGCTGCGCGACGAGATGCTGGGCCTCTCGCAGCGCAGTGCGCTGCTGGAAGAGAACCTGGCCAAGCTGGCCGACAGCGCCAACCAGGGGCGCCAGGCGGTACAGCGCGATGAGGCCGAACTGCTGCTGACCCAGGCCGCGCAGCGCCTCAACTACGCCGACGACGTGGACGGCGCGCGCCGCCTGTACGCACAGGCTGCCACCGCGCTGGCCGACCTTCCCGACAGCGAAGGCCTGAACCTGCGCCAGGCGCTGGTGCAGGAGCGCGATGCGCTCGATGCACTGGGCGCCGGCCCGCGCGTGCAGTCGCTGCAGCGCCTGGATGCCTTGGCCAAGGCACTGCAGGGGCTGCCCTCGCACGTGACCGGCAACGCTGCGACCGCCCCCGCAAAACCATGGTGGCAATCGACGCTGGCCCCGTTCGTGGACATCACACCGAGCCGCCAGAACGGCCCGCTGACCGCTGCCGAACGCCGCAATGCCGACGATGCATTGCAACTGGAACTGACCCTGGCGCGCGCCGCGATCGAACGTGGCGACCGCGCCGGCCGCGATACCGCGTTGGCACGCGTGGAGCACTGGGCACAGCGACGCTGGCCGGATTCACCGGCCCTGCGCGCGCAACGTGCTGAACTGAAGGCCTTGCGCGAGCTTCCGCTGCAGGCCAGCAACGCCGTTCTTGGCAGCACCCTGCAGCAACTGCGCACCCAGACCGACCGGAGGTAATCCCGCATGAAACCCCTGCAATCCCTGGTCGTGCTGTTGCTGGCCGTGGCCATCGGCGTGGTCGCCGCGCAATGGCTCGGCGCCGATGACCTCAACCGCTTCGGCGAAGTGACCCTGCGCTACGGCGGCTACGACTATCACAGCAACCTGCCGAAGGTAGCGCTGCTGTCGGTGATCGCGGTGCTGGTGCTGTGGCTGCTGTGGAGCCTGATTGCCGCACCGTTCCGGGCCTGGGGCCGCTACCGCCGCAAGCAGGGCCGGGTGCGCCTGATCGACGGCCTGCAGGCATACGAACATGGCCAGTGGCAGCGTGCCGAGAAGCTGCTGGACGGCGCGGCCAAGGACCCGGAAGTGAGCGCGGTGGCGCTGGCCAACGCTGTGCGCAGCGCACAGGCGCGTGCCGACGGCCCCGCCGGTGAAGCACTGCTGCAGCGCCTGGGCGAAAGCGATGCCACGCTGCAGGCGCTGCTGCGCGCCGAACAGCTGTTGGCGCGCGACCTGCCGGTGGATGCGATCAATGCCCTGGACGTAGCGGCAATCCAGCCGCTGCCGCCACGCGGCCTGTGGCTGCGTACCGAAGCGCTGGCCCGCGCCGGCCGCGCCCACGAGGCCTATGGCCAGCTGGGTGCGCTGCGCCAGAGCAAGGTGCTGCCGACCGACGCGAACAGCGAACTGGAAGCACGCCTGGCGGCACAGGCGCTGCTGGAAGCGGCCGACGTCAATGCGCTGGCCGCGCAGTGGGAGGCCACGCCGAAGGCGCTGCGCCCCACCCCGGACGTGGTGGGCGCGTATGCCAGCCGTGCGGTAGCACTGAACTGGGACGAGCCCGCGCTGCTGGCGCTGGAACAGGCCCTGGACCATCGCTGGGACGACGAGCTGGTGGCGCTGTATGGCCGACTGCCGGCCGAGCGCCTGGCCACCCGCCAGAGCAACCTGGCGCGCTGGCGCAACGTACATGACGACTCGGCCGCGCTGCGCCTGGCACAGGGCCGCGTGGCGCTGGCCCAGCAGCAGTGGGATGCCGCCGATGCGTTCCTGCACGAAGCCATCGCCGCGGGCGCGGGTGCGCCGGCATGGGAAGCGCTGGGTGAACTGTTCGCGCAGCGTGGCGAACACGCGCTGGCCGCGCAGTGCCTGGCCAATGCACTGCGCCTGCAGCGTGGCGAGGACAGCGTGGAGCTGGTTCGCGGCATTGAAGCGCCGTCGCGGGCCACGGTGGAAGAGCAGCCGATCGCGGTGCAGCCGCCGGTGTATGACGCCAACGAAGAGCGCGACGAATTCGGTAATCCGCGGTTGCCGTAAGCATGGCTGAGGTGTGCCGGCCAACGGTCGGCACCCACCGGAGCAACCAACGAAAACGCCGCCCATCGGGCGGCGTTTTCATATGTGGAACCCGGTAGTCGCCAACCTTGGTTGGCGTGTGGTCGCAACAATCAGCGTTCGACGATCGCCACCACACCCATGCCGCCGGCGGTGCAGATCGATACCAGTGCACGGCCGCCGCCGCGTTCGGCCAGCTGCTTGGCCGCCGTTGCGATCACGCGTGCGCCGGTGGCGGCGAACGGATGGCCGGTAGCCAGCGACGAACCCAGCAGGTTGATCTTGTCCGGGTCGATGCGGCCCAGCGGCGCGTCCAGGCCCAGGCGGTTGCGACAGTAATCCTCGCTCTCCCACGCACGCAGGGTGCACAGCACCTGCGCAGCGAAGGCTTCGTGGATCTCGTAGATGTCGAAGTCCTGCAGGGTCAGGCCGTTACGCTTGAGCATTTCCGGCACGGCCACCGTCGGCGCCATCAGCAGGCCTTCGCCGTGCACGAAGTCAACGGCCGACACGTGGGCATCACGCAGGTAGGCCTGCGGCTCATGGCCGTGCGCACGCGCCCATTCCTCGCTGGCCAGCAGCACCGCGGCAGCGCCATCGGTGAGCGGGGTGGAATTGGCGGCGGTGAGCGTGCCGCGGCCGGAGACCTTGTCGAAGGCCGGCTTCAGTGTGGCGAGCTTTTCCAGCGAGGTATCCGGGCGCAGGATGTTGTCGCGCTCGACGCCACGGAACGGTGCGATCAGGTCGCTGAAGAAGCCACGCTCATAAGCGGCAGCCAGCTTCTTGTGCGAGGACACCGCCCACTCGTCCTGCGAGTCGCGCGAGATGTTCCATTCCTTGGCCATGTCCTCGCAATGGTCGCCCATGCTCTTGCCGGTGCGCGGCTCGGCCACGCCCGGGAACTCGGGCTTCAGTTCGGAGAACTTGAAGCCGGCGGTGAGCGCACGGATCTTGTCGCCGGTGCTCTTGGCACGGTTTGCAGCCAGCAGGCGCGCACGCAGCTTCTTGCCGTAGACGATCGGCACGTCGGACGTGGTATCGGAACCGCCGCCGATGCCCGATTCGATCTGGCCCAGCGCGATCTTGTTGGCAACGGTGATGATGCTGTCCAGCGAAGTACCACAGGCGCGCTGCAGGGTGATGCCCGGGGTCAGCGGCGACAGGCCGGAGGATAGCGTGGCTTCGCGGCCCAGGTTCCAGTCGCTGGAGTGCTTGATCACCGCACCCATCGCCACTTCACCGAGCTGCTGGCCATGCAGGCCGAACCGTTCGACCAGCGCGCCCAGCGTACGGACCGACATGCCGAGGTTGCCGACATCCGAATACGCGGTGTTCTGGCGGCAGAACGGAATGCGGACGCCACCGAGGATGGCGACGGGACGAGCGTTGGGCATGGAGATACCTGGCATGGATGAGGGTGTCTGCAACATGGCCTGCACGACGGAGCAGGCATAATGGAGCCAAGTGTAGCTGCCGCCCTGTGATGGGCCAACCGTGGAACCATGAGCAAACCCGACCCCGCGATGAATGCCCTTGGCGTGCTGGCCCTGGAACTGGCCGGCGGCGAAATCCCCCGCCAGGCGGTGCTCAGCGCTGAACAGGCCGGTGAACTGGCCGAACGCGTCGGCCGCGACCTGTCCAAGCTGGTGCCGCAGGTGGCCGAGCTGGACCTGGTGTTCGCTGCCGCCCATTTCGACCCGGCCGAAGTACTGCGCCCGGGCTGGCCGATCCATCGCCGCCTGGAAGAACTGCAGATGCGTGCCCCGGGCCGCAACCAGGGCCCGCGCCTGCTGGCGTTCGGTACCGATGCCAACGGTGACGTACCGCTGCCGTTCCAGGCCGATGCCAGCCTGGTGGGCGGTGGCCTGCGCGTGGTGCCGTTCCTGCTGACCGGCAGCGACGTGGCCACCACCAATGCAGTGGCCAATGCGCTGGAAGAGACACTGCTGGCCAACGGCATGGCGCATGCCGACACCGCGTTGATGGCGCAGAACAGCTTCGGTGCCCGCATCGAGCACGCGCGCTATTTCACCGTGAACGACCTGGCCGCGATGATGTCGATGCAGTACGACAACCAGGGCCTGGCCGCGCTGTGGCCGCTGATCGAGACCGCTATCATGGCGCCGGGCGAGGACGAGTGGCTCAACGCCGCGCCCGAGCCTCTGCTGCGTTACACCCATGGCGAGGCACGCATGGCGCTGTTCGACCCGGCCGGCTGGTGTGCGCACTACAACCACGGCAAGAACGACTGCGACCGCCTGAAGGGCATCTACGAGCAGTTCCTGATGCGCCAGCGGCAGATGGCCGCGGTGCTGGAAGCACACGGTGTGCCGGTGCTGTTCGTGCATTGCGAGGCCGGGCAGGACGCGCGCGAGCTGCTGGCGCGCTGACAGGAAACGGGCGCCGCGTGTTGTAGCGCCGAGCCCATGCCCGGCTCAGGCCGCCTGCAGAGCAGCCGAGCGTGGCTCGGCTCTACAGGCGGCACGTGCTTCTTACGGGGCCTTCTGGATCACCGCACAGGCCAGGCGCGCGCCGGCGTTGCCGGTCGGCTGGGTCTTGTAGTCATCCGCATCGGCGTGGACGATCAGGCCGCGGCCGATGATGTCGAAGTCATCACCCTTGCCGATGTTGACGTTGCTGGAGACCGGGCCGTCGATGGTGGCCACGCCCTTGTCGTCGGCCTTGATGTTGGGCATGTCGCCGCCGTGGTGCGGATCGGTGGCAACGTTGCCGTGATCCTGGTGGCCCGGGTTGAAGTGGCCGCCGGCGCTCATGCCATCCGGCGCGCTGCAGTCACCCTTCTCGTGGATGTGGAAGCCATGCTCGCTGCCCGGCTTCAGGCCGCTGATCTGGCCGGTCACGTGAACCTTGCCGTCGACCACCTTGAAGGTGACGCTGCCCTTGGCTTCGTTGCCCTGGGTCGGTGCCAGCTCGGCGGTGGCCGAAGCATCGGCGGCCGGTGCGGCGGCCGGTGCCGGTGTTGCGGCCGGTTCGGTGGTGGCGCCGTCGGCCGGTGCGGCCGGCGGGGTTTCCGCCTGCGGTGCGGCGGGCTGCTGGCCGCAGGCCGCCAGGCCCAGCGCGGTGATGGCGGCGAACAGCGAAGTGTGGATCAAACGCATGGAATCTCTCCCTGGATGATGCCTGCAGTGATCAGCGGACAACCCGGATCACGCCGCAGGCGATGCGGACGCCGGCATTGCCGGCGGGCTGGCTGCGATAGTCGTCGGCGTTGGCATGCACGACCAATGCACGTCCGGCGATATCGGTGGCGGCGCCTCCGCCAAGGGTAACGCCCTTGAGGTGGATATCGACGTTGGCGCGGCCCTGGGCGTCGGCACGCAGATTGTCCATGTCGCCCAGGTGGTGCTTGCCGGTGCCGGCGCGGCCATGCGCGGCGCCACCGGGGTTGAAGTGGTTGCCGGCACTGCTGGCATCCACCGCGCTGCAGTCGCCGCGCTCGTGGATGTGGAAGCCGGCCTGCTGCATTGGCTGCAGGCCACCAATCAGGCCGGTGATGTGCAGGCCACCGGGCTCCGCCATCAATGCCAGGCGGCCACTGACGATGCTGGCCGAGGCCGGCGACAGATTGGCCTCAGCCTGTTTCGCGGCGCTGACCACGGTCGGCGGCGGCGGGGTGGGCTCGGCCTTCTTCGGCGCACTGCCACAGGCAGACAGCAGCACGGCGGCGGACAACGGCAGGATGGCAGAGGACAGACGCATCGAAGACTCCTTGCAGGTGACACTACGGACGGCATCGTCCATGAACGATCAACGGTTCGGCAAGCGGGCGCGAGGATCGCGTGCAGGGGCCGTTCAATGGCCCCCGCGGCGACGTCCGGCGCCCAGCTTGCGGGTAAGGGTATTGCGGCCCAGGCCCAGGCGGGCAGCGGCTTCTGCGCGGCGCCCATGGGTGATCTGCAGCGCGGCCTCCAGCAGCGCATGGTCGACCCGCTCGCGCACCTGCGCATGCAACCCTTCCACGCCTTCGGCCAGCTGCCGGCGTGCCCACTCGGCCAGCAGCGCTTCCCACTGCCCCGGATCGGCACCGTGCGCGGGGCTGCGGCGGCCATGCGCGCGATTGAGCGCGGTATCGACGTCGGCCACGCCGATGGTGTCGGCGGCGGCCAGCGCGGCCATCCGCCAGCACACGTTCTCCAGCTCGCGCACATTGCCCGGCCAGTCGTGCTCGCGCAGCGCCTGCAGGGCCGCGGCGGTCAGGCGCTTCGGCGGGGTATCCAGCTTGCGTGCGGCGGCAGCCAGGAAGGTGCTGGCCAATTGCGCGATGTCCTCGCGGCGCTCGCGCAGTGGCGGCAGCTGCAGGCGCACCACGTCCAGGCGGTGCAGCAGATCAGCGCGGAACTTCCCCTGCGCGACCAGTCCCTCCAGATCCTGGTGGGTGGCGGCCACCACGCGCACGTCGACGCGGATCAGCTCGCGGCCACCCACGCGGAAGAACTCACCCTGCGCCAGCACACGCAGCAGGCGGGTCTGCAGCGGCAACGGCATGTCGCCGATTTCATCCAGGAACAGCGTGCCGCCGTCGGCCTGCTCGAAACGGCCGATATGGCGGCGCTGCGCGCCGGTGAAGGCACCGGCCTCGTGGCCGAACAGCTCGCTCTCCAGCAGTTCGGCGGGAATCGCCGCAGTATTGAGCGCGACGAACGGACCGTGCGCGCGGGGTGATTCACGATGCAGCGCATTGGCCACCAGTTCCTTGCCGGTGCCGGTCTCGCCGGTGATCAGCACCGCCAACGGCGCCTGTGCCAGGCGACCGATGGCGCGGAACAGCGCGCGCATCGGCGGGGTATCGCCCACCAGTTGCGGCGGCTGGTCGCTGTGCGTTTCGGCGGCAGGCGTGGGCGTGGCCAGTGCCGGTGCCACAGCCGGCAGCACGCGCTGTGCCAGCGCCACCGCATCGTCCAGATCAAACGGCTTGGACAGGAACTCATGCGCGCCACCGCGGAATGCCCCCGCCGTGCTGGCCACATCGGTGTAGGCGGACATCACCACCACCGGCAGCTGCGGCAGCGCGGCCTTGAGCTTGTCCAGCAGCACCAGGCCGTCGTCGCCGGGCATGCGTACATCGGTGAACAGCAGCGCCGGCGGCGGGCCCTCGCTCAAGGCCTGCAACGCAGGCGCGGCGCTGTCGAAATCGACGACCTGGTAGCCCGCCTCACGCAGCGCGGTGCACAGCACGAAGCGCACGGCGCGGTCGTCGTCGACCACCCAGATGCGCTGCGGGGACGAAGAAGACTCAGACATCGCGCAGGGCCTCCTCGGCCGGGGCGGCGCCGTTGCCGATCGGCAGCAGCAGGGTGAACACGGTATGGCCCGGGCGCGAGCGGTAGGTCAGCGTGCCGCGATGCTCGCGCGCCACCTGCTGGGCCAGCGCCAGTCCCAGACCGGTGCCTTCGGCGCGGCCACTGACCAGCGGCAGGAACAGGTGCTCGGCCAGTTCTTCGGGCACGCCACGGCCGTCATCGGCGATCTCCAGGCGCAGCGCCAACGTATGCAGCTGTTCGGCGATGCGCACGCCATGCTCCACGCGGGTGCGCAGGGTGATGTTGCCCGCACCGGCCTGGATCGCGTTGCGCACCAGGTTCCACACCGCCTGGGTGAGGCGGTCGGCGTCGCCGTGGAATTCGGGAATGCTGGGGTCGTAGTCGCGCTGCAGGCGCACCGCCCAACCGGCCTCGTTCTCGGCCAGGCGCAGCACGCGTTCCAGCGCGGCATGGATGTTCAGTTCGGCGTGCGGCGCCGCCGGGGCCGGCGACAGCAGCTGGTCGAGCAGGCCGTTGAGGCGTTCGATCTCAGAGCCGATCAGTTCGATCAGCTCGCGTTCGCTGGCGTCGCGCTGGGCCGCGCGCCGGGCCAGCAGCTGGGCCGCGCCCTTCAGCCCGGCCAGCGGATTACGCAGCTCGTGGGCCAGCCCCTTCAGCGCCGCACTGAGTGCGCTGGGCAGGGCCTGGGTCGGGTCGAGCCCGGGGAACTCATCGACCGGATGCGCTTCCAGCAGCCAGCCGCCATCGTCGCGGCGGCTCATCCAGCCCTCGGCGAAGCGCGGCGCCTCGCCGGGCACCGCCAGCGCCAGCCGGTTCAGGCGCAGGCTGTCGCGCTCGTCGCGGGCCAGGAAGTGGGCCAGCGCCTCCCCCTGTACTTCCAGCGCGGCCAGCGGCTGGCCGAGCAGGCGACGACCACTGACACCCAGCCAGCGGCCGAAGGCTGGATTGCAGCCGATGATGCGGCCATCAGCGCCAGCCCAGGCCAGCGGCGTGCCAAGGGCATCGAGGGACGGCGGGGATACGGGGTCGGACATTGCACCAATGTAGTGCAAAAAACGGCTATGGGGTCAGAGCCCTTTCCGTTCGGAAAGGGATCCGACCCCGGGACCAGCGGCGTCAGACCGGATAGCCGGTGGCCAGCCGTGCCTTCTTCCAGGCGCTTTCGAACTCGCGCGCGGAGATCTCGTCGTCCTCATCGAAATCGAGGAACGACACCGGCTGGTCGGCCAGCGGGAAGCGGTCGTCGCTGTGGCCGTGTTCGTCGGCCCAGACCGCCGTCGTGCCGTAGGTCTCCACCTGACGGACGATCTTCTCGCCGCGGGCTTCCATCAGCACGTTGCCCTTGCCCAGGCCCGATTCGGCCCAGTGCTTGTAGTACTTCTTTGCGGCGGACTTCGCGCCGGATTTTGCGTTGTGCTTTGCGTAGGTCATTGCAGGGGTCCTGGCCGCAGGCGCGGCCGGAAAGTACGGAATGGCGCCATTATCAGGCATCCGGGGTCAGAGCCCTTTCCTTTGGAAGGGATCCGACCCTTGCCGGTTCAGTTCGGCAGGGGCACGCCCTTCGGCCACAGCATCCAGATGTTGCCCTTCTGCTTCATGTCGCCAGCCAGCTTGCCGGCGGCATCGCCGCTGCCCCAGTACAGATCGGCGCGCACTTCACCGGCAATCGCGCCGCCGGTGTCCTGCGCGGCCACCGGGCGCACCACCGGGGTGCCATCCGGGCGCGTGGTGGACAGCCACAGCAGGCTGCCCAGTGGCACCACGGTACGGTCCACTGCCACGCTGTAGCCAGCGGTGAGCGGCACGTTCAGTGAACCGCGCGGGCCTTCCGGGCTGTCCGGGTTGCGCACGAAGAACACGTAGCTGGGATTGCTGCGCAGCAGTTCCGGCACGCGTGCGGGGTTGGCCCGGGCCCAGGCGCGGATCGCATCCATGGTGACGTCTTCCTTCTTCAGCTGGCCCTGGTCCACCAGCCAGCGCCCGATGGCGCGGTAAGGGTGGCCGTTCTGCTCGGCGTAGGCCAGCCGCACCTGCGTGCCGTCGGCCAGGCGCACCCGGCCGGACCCCTGGATCTGCAGCAGCTGCAGGTCCATCGGGTCGGTCAGCCAGGCCAGTACTGGCGCCTTGGCGCCCTTGGCCGCGATGGTGCCGGCATCGTCGTAGGGCTTGAGCACCTTGCCCTCAACACGACCACGCAGGCGCTTGCCCTTCAGTTCCGGGTAGAGGCTGTCCAGCTGCACCACGATCAGATCATCGGGCGTGCCGTAGACCGGCACCGTCGCCTTGTCGGTGCGGGTGAGGCTGCCGGGGTAGATCGGCTCGTAATAGCCGGTGATCAATCCGTCGGCCTGGTGGCCACCTGCACGCAGGGCGTAGACATCGAGGTCGCGCTGCAGGAACTGGCGGATCGCGGCCGGATCCTTGTCTGACACCGCTGCGGCAGTGGCGCAGGGCCGGGCCCAGACAGCGTCGTTCTTCAGGCGGGTGCAGCTGCTGCGCCAGGCCACGAAGCCGGCCTGCAGATCAGCATCGGAGACCGGCGGCAGTGCGCTCCACTCGGTCTTGGCGTAGGTGGCGGGCGACGGGGCAGGCACCGCTGCGGGTGGTGTTTCCAACGTGGAGCACCCCGCCAGCACTACGAGGATACCCAGGCTCCAGTACCTGCGGTTCGATTGGGTGTTGAATGTGGTCATCGGTCAAATGTAGTGCAAATGACCCGCTGCAGAGCGGCTTTTCCATGACGTTTACCAACTCATCCGCTTCAGGATCGCATTGCCCGATAGATGATGCTTGACCACGGCAGCAATGTGCAGGAACAGGAGCCCAGCAAGCAGGACGCATGCATATCGATGTGCGGTATTGAACGCCATTGTCATCTGCGGGTCGGTGATGGGCTGTGGGAAAGTCACCAGGTTGAACACGTTGATCTCCCGCTCCATCATCAGCACGCCGGTCAGCAGCACAACGATCGTGACAAGATACAAAGCTGCGTGAGCAATCAACGCGGCCCATTCCGCTCCGCTGGCGGGCACATCCCCATGATTTGAGACGGCAATCACCACGCGTACGGCAAACAACGGAATCAACACCGAGGTGATGGATACGTTGAAGAAGCCGATGGCTTCCGCGACGGTATGCGGCACGTCAAGGAGCGCTACGGAGAAACCACTGATGGTGGCCCAGAGGATGATGACTGCAGAGATCCAGTGCAGCAGCACCTGGGCTTTGGAGTAGCGCATGGGAGGTGATTCGCTCGATTGATGATGTCGGGCGACGTTAGGCATTCACCTCCTTGAACAACATCGAATGGATTGCAAAAAGATCTCGCAGCCATCCATTCAGTGATCCCGATCAGATTCCCGAGGGACCAGCCCGTTGCCGGCCACAAGCCGGTGGCCTGTTTACGGCGTCTGCAGCAGCAGCGAATGCAGGATGCGGGCGTCCTCGGCGTCCAGCGTCATCGGCAGGTCGTCGCGGCCTCGGAAGCGGCGGTGGAAGGCGGCGACGGTGGCTTCGCGGTTGTCCAGTGGATAGCCGAAGCGGGCCAGCGCATTCCACGCGTCGAAGCCTTCCGGTGCTGCCCCGTCGGCCGCGCGCGGCCAGACGCCGAAGCCGGCCTCGGCCAGCTCCTGCCACGGGAAGAAACGGCTCGGATCCTGCTTGCGCGTCGGCGCCAGGTCGGCATGGGCGATGACCTGGCGCGGCGGGATGTTCAAGCGGGTGGTGAGGTCGCGCAGCAGCACGATCAGCGATTCGATCTGCGCCGCACTGAACCGGCTGCGGCCATCGTTGTCGAGCTCGATGCCGATCGAAGCCGAGTTGAGATCGGTGATGGTGCCCCAGCGCCCGGCACCGGCGTGCCAGGCACGGCGCTCATCGGCGACCAGTTGATAGCGATGGCCATCGGCGCCGATCAGGTAGTGCGCACTGACCGGCCCACCACTGTTGGCGGTACGCAGCGTATGCAGGCTCTGCTGCACCGACTTCTGCTCGGTGTGGTGGATGACGATGATGAGTGGCGTGCGCGCGTTCTGGTTGGGTGACGGCACCCAGGTGGCGAGCGGGTTGTGCTGCACGGGCGCGGTGGCGGTGCAGGCCGTCAGGGCGAGCGCCAGCAGTGCGGAAACCAGAAGGCGGGGGCTGATCATGGACGGATTGTAACCATGGACTGCAGCAGTCGTTCGGCGCGAAGTGCCGATCTCCCAGACACCCCTTGGCCCTGAAACCGGATATTCGACAACCACAATTCGCCTAATGACCCGCACGAGCCCATAGAAACAATTGCACGCAAACACCTCGCCCGACACTAGACACAACCCCACTCTCCAATGACAACCAAAATAATCAAAAACCCACAACCTCAATCAGACCACAAAGTACCAATCAGTATCCGCAAACAACCAACATCAAACTATCACTTCAAACACCAATTCATCCCTGAAAAGTGTAAGTCTTGAAACTTCCGCAATGGACGCAAGGTCTCTCCGGGTCGTCGCTTCGCGAACTACTCCCGATATGAGGATCTCATCAAAGTATGAGGAAACACCACCAACCCATCCCCCCACTGCCTCATCAAGCAACCTTTCGAGACCAGGTGAACACACATCCATCCTAAGATCAGAAAATTGATGATCACGACTATCCACCAGAAAGCATTCCCTACCACGAACAACAAGAAAAGCCCTCAACGAAACCACACTTCCATACAGAGCCGTAAAATCAATGCAAGAGAATTTTTCGAAACTATCCGACATTAAAAGCCACCCACTTTCCATTAATAATTTCTTCGCCAGAGAATTTTCTTCCAAACTCATCATCGCAGTGCTTCAGAACTGCCCGCCTTCGCACCCTTCCCGAGGCCTCCGCTCCCTTCGATTATGGTAACAGCGCCATATTTTCGAAGCAGTACCTTCGAAAGTCCAAGCCCCAGCTCAGCTGATGATTCCTTCGAGAAGAGGCCGTACTGATCAATCGTCCTGTCAAGATTCCCGGCCTACTCCGCCAGTGCAGCTACAGTGTGTTCTTGAGGCAGGATATAGACCGGCTGGAGCCCCCACTCTCAAAAATCAGCTCACGATAGGCACGTCCGTTCAGGGAGTGGCCGAACGAGGAAAGCGCCTCGCTACTGTGACCAAGTTCATCGAACAGCCCAAGCACTCCGGGCCACGAGCCGTACTTGTAGGAGACGGCCGCATTGACAAACACCTGACACGCAGGGCTCGACGAGTTCGCGCTACACACCGATAGCAGCCCGTAGTCCATTCGCTCCGACAGTTGCTTAACAACATCACGCACCGTCTTCTGGCATGAAGTGTCGCCGCCGCACTCGTCGAGCTGCTGCTTCATTGCACGAGCCTGGTCTTCCGCAAGGAAGTTGTTCTCAACCGAATTCTTGGCAATCCCCGCATTCAACGTGATCCCAGCCAGATCCTGCGCTAACAAGCCACCCGCCAGTACTCCGACCGCGTGCGACAGCGCCAGCGCCACCTCCTTCTGTTCCGGGCTCAGCTTGGCGGGGTTTCCGCCGGTCAACGAATTGGTCAGCACCCTCGCGGCCAACTCGCCGCCGGTCGCGGACACCGCTTCGGTTCCCGCGCTGCCTCCATTGGCTTCCGCCAGCGGCGCACCCAACACCGTATGCGACAGAAAGTGCAGAGTCGCATTGGGATCGCTGCCGTGGCTCGGGTCCAGCTTGCTGCCGATGAAGTAAGCGGCATATGGCGCCAGTGCATTGGGCGCGACCTGACCAGCGCCCTGTCCCGCCACACCACTCACCAGCGCCGTCGTCACTGCGTTCAGTGCACGGTTGTAGTCATCGAGGCGCCCCACTTCCCCGCGCCGCTGTATGCCTGGCTGTCAGCCGCCGCCACCTTGCTGCGCACAGGCACCCGATTCCATCGCCCTCAATCACAGGCCGTGTTGACCTTCATCATTCGTCCAATCCGCGGCCAGATCAACATGTAGAAGGCACCCGCGGCCAACCCAATGAAAAGCATGATGCCAGCGCGCCTGGGAGCCCACTCAAGCCAAAAGGAAGGACTGGTCCAGACCTTTATCCAAGCGCCAGGAGAGAAGGCACCCTCGAACGCGAGCCACGCCAACAAGGCACAGACTGGTGCAGCTACAACATGGCGAGCTTTGAGCCGCGGAAGAAATTTATCCACAAGCATAACCCCAGGCACACCGAAGATGAGGCCCAACACAGCAGCTATGGCGCAAACCAGCGATGCGAAAATTGCAGCCTGCGAAAGACTGCCTATCCGATAACTCAGCGGAATGCCTATGAATAAAGCCCCTCCAAGCGCGGAACTGGCAATCACGGACACAATCTTTGCCCCCAACTCACGCTCACTCACTGGCAGACCTCCACCATCTTTCCATCAGGGCCCCGGTAGCTCATGCGTTTCTGCCTCGAGGGAAAAGTACTCCAAAGCCACTGCAACTTGCCAATTTCGCTACCAATATCGCGCGTACTGGAACTCCACACTTGTCTATCGGCCCACGAATTCTAGTTGAACATTGGACTCGAACCCGTACCCCAGCCTCTGGTTGAGACTGAGAATCCACCGGATCCATTCGTATGCACCTGTCGGATCACAAAGCCCGGATCCAATGCATGTGCTCCAGGCACCGTGATGTTGATCAGACTACTGGTGCTCGGATCGATGAGGTGCGTTACGTAACCCGTCGGGTCATCCCGTCACGCTCCGGACTACTGCAAACCCAGAAGCGCTTTTGCGCGGCGATTGAACTACAGATACTCCTCATAGGAAAGATCAACCTTGTCACTCAGGAGAATGTAGACACCACTCGCTGTCAGTTCCACCTTATCAACCTTACCTTCAAGGCGGGAGGAAACCTCCTCGGGTCCAAATCCAAGTGCGTCGCTGCAAAGCCGGGCATCCCAGAACTGGGCAGGGTACATCGTCAGGATGTTCTTCCTGCCGTCGAAATCCTTGACTCCAGCAGCTTTCAGATCCTCAAGGGTTGGCCCCTCTCGGCCCACACCGTCCTGATAGTCCATCGAATGCATGCCGTACGTGACCTTCACTCTGTACGCACCGAACGCCTCGGCAACAGAAGCGACGCAGTTCGTCAGAACGCTCGGATAGTCCCGTGCCTTGTTGCTGCTTCTGAACCCATACAGAATGATCTCGTCCAACGCAGCCACATCCGCGTAGTCGTACCCGGTCCCCCTGAAAGCGTATGTACCGATGATCGACAGACCTTTCAGTCCAGTCTTGATCTCATAGCTTGCCAGCAATTCTCCTCCACAGTCGGGTACAGGCGACAGCTCGAGACCATGGAATCCCAATGGGCACTCGATTGCCGACATCCTATCCATGACATGGAGATGCCTCTCGGCAATCGAGATGGCTCTGTCAGGCCGTGCCTGAAGATGGATTGCAATGCCCTCAGTACTCACTGATTCCTCGTCCTCACAGAAATCACATCATCCATTCCATCCGGCGTGTGCGCGTTCTGGTTCGGCGACCACACCCAGGTGACGAACGGGGTGTGCTGCACCGGCGCGCTAGCCGCGCAGGCCGCAAGGGCCAGTGCCAGCGGTGCGGAAACAGGGAGGCGGGGACTGATCATGGACAAATCGTAGCCAGTACACTGGCGATTGACAGAAGCGCGATCGACCACTTCGTCATCTTGCCCACATTGCTCATATCGCTACTGCCGAGCTGATTGAACCTGTTTCATTCATATGGAGTCTGCACTTGCCGGACGCCGATCACCCGAAGCACCGCTGCCCCCCCTTGGCCCTGAGCGGATATCCAGCAGGAAGTGAAGTACGTCGCGGAAAGTCCGAAAACAACCAACGAACAAATAAGCAAAATAGTTCAGGACGCCCGCAGCTGCGGTGCCGCATGAAGCGCACGATCGCCACGATACTCAGGACAGGTAGGGTGACCAACCCAAGCATGAGGATACAGCGAACCAAACCCCACAGTAGATCACATGGAATGAGTGCCACCACGCGCATCTGACCGCAGCGGAGGGAGCTGATTCGGAACTCAGAATCGAGGAAGACAATCGCCCCTGCGACCAAGCACGCCGACCAGATGGATAGATACATACCCATAACAGGTCGGTAGCGCCACGCATTTTGTCAACTTTCCATGTACTGATTGATTACTCATTCAGTAACAGGATCGTAGACCGCACCAACCACCCCAGCCTCATCCAGGCGACGCCTCACCTCTTCACTCACGATCAACGCGCCCATGAATTTCTCGATTCGGAAAATATGCCTCGCGCCGATCCTCTCTCGATCGACAATGAGTTTCGTGAACGCCCTGTACTGACCCGCGAGATCCGGTCTGACCGGATCATCCTCTTCAAACTTCATGAAATCGGAACGACCTTCGTCTACGCAGTCAACGCGCGTCTCCACGATCAATACAGAGTACTCGCCACGAACATCCTGACCCTCGATGATCAATGGTTCGACAACGACATTCATATAGGGCTCATCGAACTCAGGCAAGCCAACAAGCGCATCTCGAAATCTCGCACTTACCACTGGAACACTTGCATACCCGGCAAGAGAGTAATCGACCTCAACCCCACAATTCACGAGATCAAGGCTGTAGGTCCCAGGTTCCATGAAGTTGACGGGAGGATCTATGAAGAGCCAGTTATCCACATGATTGATATTCCCTAGAGTCCATCGCTCTGCAATGCTCATGTCGGGCCTGATGCGAAAGTATTTCAACTCAACTCCTCGTCAACCACTTGTTGACCTGACTTCCCACGATAACCGCTTCTGCCTTCATCCTCTCCAGCGTTCTTGTGACTGCAGAGTTGTACGCTGCCGTGCCAGGCTTCAAGCCACTGGTCGCTCTGTCAAGATTATCATATACGTACTGATGGTATGCCTCAGGGTGCGGCCCACGATGGCCCTTGACTGCAACCAGATTCTCTACAGACTTGTTTATATCAAGCCCTGCGCCTTCGAAGAACCGCATGTACTCTTTGGTCCACGCGACCTTTCCATTGGCCCCCACAAGACATTTATTGGTGCAAATATGATGCTTGGGAGCAGACTCGAAATCGACGGGAGCGGGGACCGATGAACGCGCACCATCCAAGGTGACGTAACCCCCACTATTGTCTTTGAAGATCGGCTTGCCTTCATCCGTATATCTCCCGGTCGAGGTGTAGGTTCCTCCTCGCGGACCAGTAACGCTGGCCGTGCCATCGGCGTTCTTGACCAGCGTGTAACCGTTGGGAACATTGAACTCTGGCGAAGGCAGTGCCAACGGCTTGTTCACAGGCGCCGGGACGTCTGCCGGCTGTCGCGGGGGGACCAGATCGGGTGCCACCGGCTTTGCAGCGGCGCCTGACTCCAACGCCGCCAGTTTCCTGGCCTTCGCGGCCGCCCGCATCGCGGTGACATCACCCAGGCTGATCACAGCCAATGCGACGTCCAGCCCAATGTCCCCCTTGGTGAATCCGTTTGCGGCCACATCGGCCAGGTTCCATTTCTGGTTCAGGCCCAGCTCGTAGGTCGCCGCATCCCAGCCGTTCCCGAAGTAGCCTGAAATGGACGACCAGGCGCCGGCGCCCTTTTCCTTCATGACACCCCAGCCGCCAATTTCACCGATGCGCTGGAAGTCGTTCAAGGCCTGCTTGGTGCTCTCAATGGACATGTAGATGGCATTCATCTTCGCCATGTCCATGACCATTCCACCCGCGTTGGTCACCACGCCTGCTCCCGAGCCCGCCTTGTCGAACAGCAGATTCAGTGCCGCGTTGGCCGCCGCCTCCTGTGTCTTCCCATTCAACGCGAGCATGCCGGCGGTGAATGGATCGCAGCGCCCTGCCGCTGCACAGGTGATCTTGTAACGGGCATCCAGGGAAGACGTATGCGTCAGCAGATCGGAGGCGAGCTGGCCACCATTGCCCTTCGTCAGTGCCGCCTGGGCCAGATCAAGGCCATTGTCGTTGATCCATCGCAGATAGGTGGAATCATTCTGGGTAAGTGACCAATAGGCGTCACCCAGTTTCGACTGCTCTGCGCGGCAGGCAGGCGAATCGGCAGCCGCGGTACATGCTGCAATCAGTGCCGTATTGCGCGCATCCGACAGCGCTGCCAGCTCCTTCTGTTCGCCGCAACGCTCCCCGCTCTTCATGCAGCTAAGCATGGCGTCCAGGAACTGCATGCGCTCTGCATGATTCAGGTAGTTGTTCTCGACGGAGTTCTTGGCGATGGTGGCTCCCAACGCCGCACCCATGGCTCCGTCTCCACCAATCCCACCAGCCATCGCGCCGACCGCCTGGCCCAATGCCTTGATCTGCTGTTCCTGCTCCGGAGTCAGCTGCCCGCCATTCTGCCGCGCGTAGTAGTCACCCAGGAATTTGGCTGCCAGTTCACCACCTCCTGCAGCAGCGGCTCCGGTACCCGCCGAACCCCCATTCGCCTCCGCAAGCAGCGCGCCAAGAAGCGCGTGCGAGAGCATCTGCATCGCCTCACTTGGGACGGCGCTCTGCTTGTTTGGATCGAATGTCTTTCCAATCAGCTCAGCGGCGTAGGGCGCGAGTGTGTTCGGGATGACCTGACCACCTGCCTGCCCTGCCACGCCGCCGACCAGCGCGGTGGAGACCGCGTTGAGCGCACGGCCGTAGGTACCGTCGGGTGCCCACTTCTGCTGCGTGACCAGTGCATCAGGGTAGGAGCTGTCAAATCCGGCAAGGGCGGCGTACTGGTCCTTGGAACTGAGGTTGGCAAACGCCTCCTTCTCTGCGGCGCTCTTCCCTTCCAGGTAGGCATCAGTGATCTTGTTGATCCCGTAGCTTCCAATGTCCGATGCGATCTGCTTGCTGGTGGCCAGTACCGTGCCTGCTGCATTCGCCATCGCCTGCTGATCGGCCAGCATCTTGTTGGCATCCGGCATTGCCTCCAGCGCGCGGTGTGCCGCAGCTGCATCGGTATTGACACCAAGTTCGGCCGCTGTGGTCTTCCTGCCGCCGATGGTGATATTGCCCTCGGTCAGTGTTGCACGCGTGCTTGAACTGTCGCTGCCACTTTCATGCATCGGCAGTCCACCGCCGAACCCGACACCATCCACGCCGCCGAACGTTCCGGATTTGATGCTGCTGCCGATACCCTGCAGCTGCTCAACCGCTCCCACACTCTTGTCCGTCGGGCCCTTGCCACTGCTGCCGAAGCCACCGCTGATGCTGCCCGACGTGGCCTTGTAGTCCATATGGTTCTGCAGGTCGGTAAACGTCAGCGAATCCGCAGTCAGCTCGCTGTTTCCTGCATTGGTGCTGGCGATCGCGCCGCCCACCAGATTCACGTGGCCAGCATCCACGTGATAACCACCATTGCCGGCAAACAGGCCGCTCTGCTGGCCAACGCCCTGATAGCTACCGTTGGCCTTGCCTCCGCTGGCGTAGCCGTCGGCGTTCCACGCGGTGCCGAACGAGACCTGCACGCGGCCGCCCACCTGGCTGTTCTTGGACATGCTCTCGGCGACGTCCTGCAGCGATTCGATGGTCAGCGTGCCCCCCGTCTTGACGTCGATGCGGTCGGCGGTGGCGGTCGCGCCGCGAAGGGTGGTATCGCCCTCGGCCTTCATCGAGATGTTCTTGCCGGTCAGCGTGGTGTTCTGCCAGGTGCTGCTCTCGGCATTGGACTTGCTGCTGCCCACACTCGCTTCGGCGTAGACATACACACCGGTCTGCGCACCCACCGCAACGCCCACGCCGACTTCGGCGCCGGCATTGCTGCTCTTGCTACGGTCGGCCACATGCGCCTTGCCGGCTTCCAGCAGGATGTCACCGGCCGAATCCAGACTGAGCGTGTTGCCCGCGCTCAGGTTGCCCTGCACCACGTGGATGTCGCCCTGGGTGCTGGTCAGGTTGACGTTGCCGCCGCCCTGGATGGTAGAGCCACGCGAGACCTGGCTGCTGCCGTCGGCACTGCTGCTGGAGGTCTTGAAGCCAACGCCGGCCTCGGCACTGATCAGTGCCCCGCCTCCGCCCTTGCCGGCCATGCTGGAGATGGCACTGGCGGCCTGATAGGCATTGGCACCAGCAGCAAGCCCCTGCATCTTCTGCAGGCGGTCGTCGGACTTGCGGGCGGCGTCGACGTTGTTGAGCAGATCGATCAACGGCGATTTCACCCGCGCGAAGGCGCCGATCTTCAGGTCCTTGTCGCTCTGCGAGTAGTGACCGCTTTCGTCAGCGGTCAGCAGCTCGATCTCAGCGGCAGTGATGTTCACGTCCTTGGCCGCCACCACATTGCTGGCGCTCTGCGTGTACTTGCCACCGGCGGTGAGGTTGACGTTGCCGCCGAGACTGCCAATGGTGCTGGCCACTTGAGAGACCTGCGCGCTGTCATCGCGATGCTGCTCGCGATGCCAGCCGGAGAACTTCTCGGTATCGGAGATCTGCACAGTGCCGATCGCCTTGCTGTCCGAGCGGTTGGCATTGCTGACCGTGTCCTGCCCACTACGGATCGTCAGGTCGCCCGCAGCGCGGATGCTGACGTCCTTTTCCGCAGCGATGTTGGCGGCGGTCAGGCTGATATCGCCCTCGGTGGTGGCCATGCGTACACCGCCACCCACCGACAGCTGTGTGCCGGTGATGGTATCGCTCTGGCCGGCGCCCTCGCTGCGCGAATTGTTGGTGCCAAACGGCAGACCGGCGGAGTTGGTGGCGATACCCCAACCCTTGCCCCGGCTGTCGCTGTCACTGCGCTCGGTGTTGTGCGCGACATCGAACACGATGTCCTTGGTGGCCAGCAGGACAGCATTGCCCTCGGCCGTCATCTGCGCACCCTGGCTGGTGATCGAGCCGCCATTGGCGATCAGCGAGAGATTGCCGCCAGCATTGAGGTTGCTGACCCGGGCGTCACTGGTGGAGTGGCTCTGGTTGCTGTTCGAGCGCTGGCTGCCGGCCGTGATCGCCGGCAGCACGGCCGCCGACACGCCGGCCGCTACGCCTTCAGCGGTACGCGTGATCCGGCCCATCATCGTGCCACTGTCGGCCATGCCTTCGGTGGCGTTGTCGCGTGCAGTGCGGTACGCCTTGGCCGGGTCGTAGGTGACGCCCACCGAGAACCCGCTGGACTTGCTCGACTGGCTGGCCTGGGTATCCACCGTATCCTGGCGGGCAATCAGGTTGATGTCCTTGCCGACCAGGGTCAGGTCCTTGCCTGCGGCCACGTCGGACGCGGCGATCGTCAGCTGGTTGCCGGCGTTGATCAGCACGCTGCCTTCGCGCGAGGCGATGGCGGAGCCGACCTGGGTG
Source organism: Stenotrophomonas maltophilia group sp. Smal32 (assembly GCF_030237085.1). Classification (NCBI taxonomy): domain Bacteria; kingdom Pseudomonadati; phylum Pseudomonadota; class Gammaproteobacteria; order Lysobacterales; family Lysobacteraceae; genus Stenotrophomonas; species Stenotrophomonas maltophilia group sp. Smal32. Next base: position 17,678 of record NZ_JASJSI010000003.1, on the reverse strand, counting down.
GTCGACTGCTCGGCAGAACTGCTGCTGTTCTTCGAGCTGCCGTAGCCGATCGAAGCGGTTCCATTGGAGAAGCCACCGGTGAAGCCGGACTTCTTCCTGGTCTCGCTGGACTCACTGCTGTGATGGTCTTCCGCAGAAGTGATCAGCACATTGTTGCCCGCACCGAGGACCACTGTGCCGGTGGCATCAACCACCGCGCCTACGGCGGTCAGATCGCGGCCAGCGGTGACGCTCACGCTCTCGCCCATCAGGCCGGTGCCAATGGCGTAGCTGTCGCTGCTCTCGGCGTGGCGGGTGGTGGTGGTGCTCGACAGGGTTTTCTTTTTCTTGTCGTAGCTGTCCAGGCTGAAGTCATGCGTTTCGTTGGCCGAAAGCAGGTTGACGTCGCGACCGGCCGCCACACTCAGCGTGCCATCCGAGCTGGCAACCTGGGTGGCAGTCAGGTTGATATCGCGGTTCGCTCTCAGCACTACATTGTCGCCAGCCTGCAACTGGCTGCCACGCACGGTCTCATCACTCTGGCTGATCTGCAGCGAGCTGCGCTTGCCACCTGCATTGAAGTCGCTGCTGCGGCTGTCCACCAGCGCCTGGCTGTTGATATCGCCACCGGCCTGCAGGGCCATGCCGCCATCGGCCTTGATGCGGGTTGCAGCCAGTTTGATGTCCTTGCCCGCCGCCAGCACCACATCGCCAGCGCCCTCAATCGACGTCACCGCATGCGTGGTCTGGCTGTTGCTGGTGTGGTTGCGGCTGTCGTGGTTCAGCGCACTGCTCTGGCCCAACGTCTGCGCACCCAGGTCCAGGTTGCCACCGGCAACCAGCTGGGTGATGCCGTGGCTGCCGGCATTGCGGATCTCTGCAGCCTTGAGGCCGATGTCACCGCCGGCCACCACCGACAGCACGCCATCGCCACCGGGGTTGGTGACATACAGGCCCGCCACGCGATCCAGCGTTGTCTTCTGCTGCGACAGGCGGTCGCCCTGATCCTTCCATTCCGTGGTGGTCGAGGCCACGGTGATGTTGCCGCCGGCCTTCAACGCCAGCGCATCGGTAGCCTTGACGGTACTGCCGATGATGTCGATGTCCTGCCGCGCCGACAGGCCCACCTGGGCACCGCTGATCTGGCCGCCGGACAGGTTGCGGATGTTGCCGGCATCGATGCTGACCAGCTGCCGGCCGGCAATCGTGCCGCTGTTGACCAGGTCACCGCGCAGTTTGACGTCCACCTCCGCGCCGGCCAGCAATGCGCCATCGTTGCCAAGGTCGCCCGGCAGCACCCGCAGGTAGACCTGCGGGACCAACGCGCGAACCACCGAGCCATCGGCCAGGGTGACGTCCTTTTCCACCAGCCAGACGATGTCGCTGGTCAGGCGTGCCATCTGCTCGGCGGTGAGCGATACGCCGGGGCGCAGGCCCCATTCGCTCGCCACCGTGGCACCGGCCTCGAGCAGCGCGCGGTACTGGTCCTCGTCGCTGGCATGGCCGGTAAGGAAGCGGCGGCCGGTGAGTTCGCCGATCTGCTCGCGCACCAGCTTCTGCTCGTAGAAACCGTCGCCCAGGCGCTTCTGCGTCTGCGAGGGATCGAAGCCTGCGCGCTGCAGCAGGTAATCCGAGCTGAGCCAATCGCGATAGCTGGCAAAGCGCGGGTCGGTTTCCACGATGTGGTTGCCACGGTTGGCGTCCACATTGAACAGGCTGGCGGTGGGTGCACTGGCATTCGGGCTGGTGGTGATCACCACGCGCGGATCAGCACCGGTTGTCGTCGTGGCCTGCTTGCCATCCACTGCGGCATTGCCACCACTGCCGGCATGCTCTCCGGCGCGCACCGCCGCCGGGCCGTTGGCATTGGCCTGCCCGGCCTGGGCGGCATTGATGTCCTGCGCCGTGCCAGCACCCGCCCCGGCGTTGCCGGCCTGGCTCGGGCCCTGGGCACCCGCCGCGTCCGCGCGCACGCCGTCGGTCTGGGCGACCGCCTGCTGATGGCCACCGTTGGCGCCCTGCGCCGCGCCAGCGGTGCCCGGCCCCTGTGCGTCCACGCTGCCGGCACCCTGGCCTGTGCTCTGGCCGGGCCCCTGCACGCTGCCCGCGCCGGGGCCGACCGCACCTGCACCGCGGCCGTTGGTATCCAGCTGCGCGGTGCCCTTGCCACCACCGGCGTTGGGGTTGCTGCCCCCGTTGTTGTCGTTGCGCAGGTTGCCGACATCGATGGTGAGCTTGCCACCGGCGGTTATCGACGAACCCAGCGCGCCGGTCTTCTCGGTGATCGGTGCCGCCTTCCAGCGGCTGGAGGAGCCACCGTAGGTGATGGACTGGTTGTCGAAGGTGCTGGTACGGGTCAGCTGCTCGGCAGCATTGATCACCTCGGACTGATCGCGGTTCAGGCCGACGATGGCCAGGTCGCGACCCGCGGCGATGTTGGCGAAACGGTTCTCCAGCCGATCGGTGCTGATCCGCATGCTGCCGCCCGCGTTGATCACGGCGTTGTTTCCTGCCGAAACCACCACGTCTTCCACGGTGGTGCGGGTGGCAATGCGGGTCTTCTCGTTGCCGCTGGTCTCCTGCGGGTGACGCTGCATGTTGATCAGCGTCGCGTCCGGATTGTCATAGTCCGGATAGGTGATGATCTGCACGCAGGTCGTGGTGCAGGTGCCGTAGGCGTTGTTGTACCGAAGGGTATCGGTCACGTACTCGATCGGCGGCGACCCCGGACCACGGGTGGACAGATCGCGGAAGGGATCTTCCGCGCCTGCGCCAAGCTGATCGGGATTGTTGCGGTTGTCGGCGCGGCTGACGTAATAGATCGTGACCGTGCCGTCCTGCACGCTCAGGCGCTCACGTGACGCGCGTGCGCCATGCACGCCACCGCGGGCGAACGCATAGGCGCTGGTGTTGCTGGACAGCCGGATCACCGCCTTGCGGATCTGCTGGCCATCCGGAGTGACATAGGGGGTGTCTTCGAGGATGTCCGCCGGGTTGAGGTAGTAGATCTCATACGGCTGGTAATTCGAGGTAGCGCGGAAATCCCGGTTGTTGTTGTTGGCGTTCTTGAACCAGCCGGGTTGTTCCAGCCGCACCGGTGCATGCACGGTGGTGACCTTCTCCACGACCACGTTCTCGCGGATGTTGTTCACCGCCAGCGCGGACAGGTCCAGGTTGCCGCTGACCTCGATGGTGGAGCCGATGTTGTCCACCTTCTGGGCGCTGCCTACCGCGCCCAGGCCGTTCAGGGCACCGCCGATGGCAGCGTCGCCATCGCTGAAGATCAGGCTCTTGCCGCTGTTGGTCAGCGTGCCGACGCCGAGGTCCAGGCGCTGGCGCGCGGCGATGGTACCTGCACGGTCCACGCCGCCGATGTTGGCTGCCAGGTTGTTGAGCGAACTTGCCTGGATGGCGACGCGGTCACCGTAGATGCGGCCGCTGCCGATGTTGTCGACGGTCGCGGCGGTAATATGGGTGACGTTGCCGTCCAGCAGGCCGTAGTTGACCAGTGCGCCGCCCGCTGCAAGGCGGGTCAGGCCGATGCTGCTGATCTCGCCGGTGGAGGCGTTGGTGATGTTGCCCGCATTGATGTTGACGTTGGCGCCGGCCAGCTTGCCGGTGTTGTCCAGGTTGCCCTGGATGGACAGGCTCAGCGTGCCGTTGGCCACCATCTCGCCACGGTTGGTGTGGCTCTGGCCCAGCTCCAGAGTCATGTCACCCTGCGACATCAGCCGGCCATCACCAATGATCTCGCGGGTGCGGAGGGTCTGCTGCCTGCCGGCCACCAGGGTGCCGCCGCTGTTGACCAGGGTATCGGCGCGGACATCGGAGCCCAGCGCCGCCGACACCAGGCCATCGCTGTTGTCCAGGCGCTGGTTCACCTGCAGCACGAGGTTGTCGGCAATCACCTGGCCGTTCTGGTTGTCCAGGTTGCTGGTGGTCACCTGCAGGGTCTTGCCCTGCAACCCCAGTGCAGGACCATTGCCCGGGCTGAGCGTATTGCGGTTGTCGACATGGCCGGCCTGCAGGTCGAGGCGGCCGGTCGCGGCCACCAGGCCGCCACTGTTGAGCAGCGCGCCCTGCAAGCTGATGTCGGCATTGCCACCGGCGGTCACGCTGCCACCGGTGTTGGCCAGCTGCTGCGCGCGCAGCAGCAGGTCGGCCGCACTCACCAGCGAGCCGCCGCCACTGTTGTCGATGTTGATGGCCTGCACGTCGGCACCGGCCTTGGCGGACACCGCGCCACCACGGTTGTCCAGATCGCCGCTGCGGATCTGCAGCGTGCCACTGCTGACAATGCCGTTGCCGTTGGAACCGGCATTGATCAGCCGCTGTCCGGCGGTGTTGATGCTGAGGGCTGCCGCCGACTGCAGCAGGCCGCCTGTATTGTCCAGGGCACCGCTGCGCAGCTCTGCGTTTCCGGAAAGGCTGGCAATGATGCCGCTGCGGTTGTCCAGCGCCTGGCCGCGGGTATCCAGCTGCAGGTCGTTGGCGATGATCCGGCCACTGTTGTTGTTCAGGCCGCTGGCCGAGACCTGCAGGTGCTTGCCGGCCTGGACCAGGCCGCCCTGGTTGCGCAGCGCATCGGCGCTGGTCAGCTGCATGTCCTGACCAGCAGCCACGGTGCCACTATCGTTGTTGATGGACTGTGCCTCGGCCAGCAGTGCGCCTCCGGCAGACAGGGTGCCCTTGTCGCTGTTGTCGAGCAGGCCGTCGACGCGCACGGTCAATGCGCTGCTGCCATCGCTGTGCACGATGCCGCCGCGATTGTCGAACGCGCCTGCGGTGAGGGTGGCGTCTCCTGTGGTCAGGATGCGGCCACCGCGATTCTCCAGCGCGTGGGTGATCGCCAGGGTGCTGATACCGCCGCCGGCAGCCTGGATCGTGCCCCGGTTGTTGAGCAGCTGCGCGCTGCGCAGATCCAGCGTGCCATTGCCGGCAAGCGTGCCACCGCTGTTGTCCAGCCTGTCGCGCGCGGACACCTTCAATGCATCGCTGCCAGAGGCGATGATCGAACCGCCCGCGTTGAGCAGCGTGCCTGTATCCACGGCGATGCGGGTAGCCGACAGCGTGCCGTCACGCAGGTCGGTGGTTTCGCCGGTCAACTGCAGGGCGCCATTGCTGAGCAGCTTGCCGCCCTGGCCATTCAAGGTGTGTGTGTTGATGGCCAGCATGCCGGTGCCAGCCTGCTGCACGGTGCCGCCGGCATTGCCGAACACTGCACTGGTCAGTGTCAGGTCACCATTGCTGGCGATCAGGCCGTTGCCGCCATTGTCCAGTGACGTGGTGGCCTGCACGGTGCTGGCCTGCGTGCCCGTCGCCAGCAGCTTGCCGTTCTGGTTGTCGAAGCGGTCGGCGTTGAGGGCGAAGTGATCGGCAGTGAGGGTGGCGCCGCGATGGTCCACGGTCACCGCATCCAGCTGCAATCCGCCTGCCGTGGCGATGCTGCCGCCGGCGCCGTCCAGCTGGGTGGCCTGTAAGGTCAATACGCCCTTCCCTGCATGGACGATGCTGCCCGCGGCATTGACCAGCTGCCCGGCATCGACACGCAGGTTGCCGGCATTGCTGGCGAGGGTGCCGCCGCCGTTGTTGAAACGGCCGGTGACGGTGATCCGGCTGTCGGACGTACCTGCCGAGCTCAAGGTACCGCCCGCATTCGACAGCGAACCGGCGCTGATCTGCTGCGCACCGTTGGCAGCGATGGTGCCGCCGTCATTGCCCAGCGCGCCGCGTACCTGCAGCGACATCGCCTGGTTGCCGGTAGCGTTCAGCGTACCCGCCGTGTTGTCCAGCTGGCCGGCCTCGATGCTGACCTGCTGCGCGGCCGTGGTGCCCGCACTGAGATCGATGGTCTCGCCCTTCAGTTGCAGCTCGCCATTGCTGACGATGCGGCCGGCATGACCCTGCAGCGTGTCGGCATCGATCTGCAACAGGCTGTCGCCCGCCTGCTCGATGCTGCCGGTGCGATTGTCCAGCGAAGCCGCTGCCAGCTGCATGCCCGCGCCGCTGGCAATCACGCCCTTGTTGCTGTTGTCGAGCAGGCCATCGGCCTTTGCCACCAGGCGTGCTGCGCTGTGCAGCGTGCCGCCCTGGTTGTCGATGCTGCCTGAGGTGATGCCGAGCCCACCGTTGGCCAGAATGCGGCCGCCACGGTTGTTGAGGTCCTGGCCGATGCTCAGCTGGCTCGCTGCGGTGCCGGCGGACTGCAGCGTACCGCCAGCATTGACCAGCACGGCGCTGCGCAGGTCCAGCCCACCGTTGCTGGATACGGTGCCGCCGCTGTTGTCGATGCGTTCGCGCGCGCTCAGCCGCAGCATGTCGCCGCCGGTCGCGGTCAGCGTGCCGCCGGCGGTGATCAGGGTGCCGGTATCCACCTCGATCCGCTTGGCCGAGGTGACACCCGCCCGCAGGTCGGTGGTGGTGCCCTTGAGCAGCAGGCTGCCATTGCTGACCAGCGTGCCGCCCGTACCGTTGAGCGTTCCAGCATTGATCGACAGCACGCCTTCGCCAGCGTGCTGCACGGTACCGCCGGCATTGCCGAACACCGCCGCCTGGATGCCCAGGTCGCCATTGCTGGCCAGCAGGCCCCCCCCGCCGTTGTCCAGGCTGCCGACCACGTCGATCCGGCTGCCCTCCGCACCCGTCGCCATGACCTTGCCGGCCCGGTTGTCGAAGGACTGTGCGTCCAGCGCGATGCGCTCGGCCTGCAGGGTGGCGCCGCGATGGTCCACGCTGCCCGCCTGCAGGGTGATGGCGCCCGCGCTGGCGATGGTGCCGCCCTGGCCATCCAGTTGCCCGGTGCGCAGCAGCAGGCCCTGGCTGCCGGCATGGCTGAGCGTGCCCTTGACGTTGGCCATGCTGCCGGCGTCGATCTTCAGCGCCGCACCATTGCTGGCCAGCACGCCGTTGCTGTTGTCGAACAGGCCATCCACGTGCAGCTCGGTGGAAGCGCTGCCTGCCGAACTGAGCGTGCCGCCGCGGTTGGAAAGCTCGCCGGCTTGAATGTTCTGGGCACCGTTGCTGGCGATGGTGCCAGCGTCGTTGGCCAAGCGACCGCTGATCTGCATCGCCAGCGTTCCACTGCCCGTAGCGCGCAGCGCACCCGCACTGTTGTCCAGGCTGCCGGCCACGATGTCGAGCTGCTCGGCCGCCACGGTACCGCCGCGCAGGTCCAACGACCCGCCCTGCAGATCCAGCGCGCGGGCAGTACCGATGCTCCCGCCCTGGCCCGACAGTGTTTCCGCCTCGATGTGCAGGTTGCCGTTGGCAGAGATCGAGCCGCTGCGGTTCTCCAGCTGTGCAGCCCGGATCGCAGAGGCCGCTTCACCGGCCGCAATCAGCTTGCCATGGTCGTTGACAAAGCGCCCTGCGCGTACGTCGATGGCGCCATTGCTGCCCAGCGTTCCGCCGGTATTGTCGAGCAGGCTGCGGGCCTGCAGCTGAAGGGGCTGGGCGCCCAGCGCGCTCAACTGACCACCTGCCGTGATCACGCTGTCACCATCGATGCTGATGCGTTGCGCCGTCGTGGTGCCCTCGCGCAGATCGAGGCTGTCGCCCTGCAGGTCCAGCGAACCATTGCTGAGCAGGGTGCCGCCGGCACCGGTCAGGTCCTGCGTGGTGATGGCCAGGCTGCCGGAACCGGCCTGCTGCACGGTTCCCCCGGCATTGCCGAAGGTGCGCGCGTGGATATCCAGGTTGCCGTTGCTGGCGAGGGTGCCGCCATTGCCGTTGTCCAGCGTGCCCTGCACGCGCAGCGTATTGCTGCCGGTGCCAGTGGCGACGATGCGTCCGCCCCGGTTGTTCCACCCGGCTGCCGTGATGTCCAGTTGCGTGGCGGTCAGCGACGCGCCCTGGTGATCGACTTCGGCCGCGTTGAGCTGCAGTGCGCCGGCGGTGGCGATCTGTCCCTTCGCGCCGTCCAGGCGCCCGGTGTCGATGACCAGGCCGGCGGTACCTGCATGGCTGAGCGTGCCACCTGCGTTCATCAGGGCGCCGCTCTGCAGCTGCAGGTTGCCCGCATTGCTGGCAATGCTGCCGCCGCTGTTGTCGAGCGTGCCGTCGACCCGGATCTGCGACGCCGCGGTACCGGCCGAGTTGAGCGCGCCGCCGCGGTTGGACAGCGCGCCCGCGTGGATCTGCTGGGCGCCGTTGGCACTGATGCTGCCGCCGTCGTTGCGCAGCAGGCCCTGCACCTGCAGCTGCATCGCATTTTCGCCCAGTGACAGCAGGCTGCCGCCACTGATGTCCAGCCCGGCAGCATCGATCTTCACGTCACGGGCGCGGGTGCTGCCCTTCTGCAGGTCCAGCTGCTGCCCGCTCAACTGCAGCTGACCGTTGCTGGCAATGCTGCCACCGGTCCCCTGCACCGAGGTCGCGTTGATCTTCAGCGTGCCGGTGCCGGCGTGGTCGATGCTGCCGCCCTCGTTCAGCAGGCCATCGGCCGTGATGTCCAGGTCGCCATTGCCGGACAGCAGGCCGCGCTGGTTCTGCAGCCGCTGGCTGGCATGGATGCGGCTGGTGCCGGTGCCTGCGGCGATCAGCTTGCCGCCATCGTTGATGACGGTGCCGCCGTTGATGTCCAGCGCACCATTGGCACCCACGGTGCCGCCGCTGTTGTCCAGGGTGCGCGCGACCTGCAGGCGCAATGCATCACTGCCCGTCGAGGTCAGCGTGCCGCCCGCGGTGGTCAGGTCGCCGGCACGCACATCGATGCGCTGTGCAGCGGTGGTGCCATTGCGCAGGTTGAGGGTATCGCCGTGCAGCTGCAGGGTACCGTTGCTGAGGACGGTGCCGCCCTGGCCCTGCAGGTTGGCGGTGGTGATGCGCAGGTTGCCGGTACCCGCCTGCTGCACGGTACCTGCGGCATTGCCAAAGGATGCTGCGTCGATCTGCAGGTCGGCATTGCTGGCCAGCAGGCCACCGTCGCTGTTGTCCAGATGATTGCGCACGCTGAGCGTACTGGCCTGCTGGCCGGTGGACAGCACGCGGCCACCACGGTTGTCGAAATCCCGTGCCGTCAGCTCGAGCTGGCGGGCGACCAGCTGCGCGCCGCGGTGGTCGGCACGACCCAGCAGCAGGTCTGCCGCGCCTGCGGTAGCGATGCTGCCCTGTACACCCTCCAGTACCTCCGCTCGCAGCAGTAGCCCTTCGCTGCCGGCGTGGTTGATGTTGCCCTTCGTGTTGACCAGGGTGCCGATGTCCAGACCCAGGCGCGTGGCATTGCTGGAGATGCTGCCCTCGCCGTTGTCGAGCTGACCGATCGTCCAGGTCGTCGCCGCGCTGCCACCGTGGGCAAGGCTGCCGCCACGATTGATCGCCGACTGCGCCTTCAACTCGAAGCCACGGGCGAAGGTCATGCGGCCGGCGCTGTTGTCCAGCTGCTGCACCTGCGCGCTGGCCGCACCCTGGACCTGCAGGGTGCCGCGCATGTTGCGCAGCGCCTGTCCCTGTACCTGCAGGGTACTGGCGCCCAGCGTACCGTCGCTGTTGTCGAGGCTGTTGCGGGCGCTGAGCTGCAGGTCACCGCTGGCTTCAATGCGGCCACCGTCGTTGCTCAGGGTTCCGGCGATGTTGAGCATGCCGGTTGCCAGGGGCGGGAGCGGCGTGACCGGCGGGGTGCCGGTGCCCGGAGAGCCGGTGCCCGGGGTACCCGTGCCGGGCGCGCCGGTGCCCGGATTGCCCGTACCCGGCGTCCCGGTTCCGGGCGTACCGGTGCCAGGCGGGGTACCGGTGCCGGTACCCGGCGAGACGCTGGCCACGTTGCCGATGCGGCCCTGCAGATTGCTGACATCGGCCGCCTGCAGCTGCAGCGCCTGCGTTCCGAGCTGTTCAATGCTGCCGCCACGATTGCGCAGCGCATCGGCGTTCACTTCGATGCGGCGCGCATTGAGCGTGCCACCACTATTGTCGACGTCTACCGGGGTCTGCACGCGCAGCTCGCGCTCGGCACTGAGCGTGCCGGCATTGGCAATCCCGCCGCTGGCGTCGATGCGGGTGTCCTGCTGCGCATGCATCGCGCCGACATTCTCCAGCCGGCCATCGGCGGTGACCACCAGTTCACCGGCCTGCGCGCCGATCTTGCCGGCGTTGCGCACGCCCACGCCGTGTTCGTTGCCGACCAGCCAGATCCGATTGGCGTACATGCCGCCCAGTGCGCCCACGTCCAGCGCGAAGACGGGCGCCGCAGAAGCCGGCTTCTGCGCCTGGACACTGCTGTGGTCGGCACTGACCACGTTGCTTCCCAGGCTGGCCTGCAGCTGGTTGGCCCAGATGCCGGCGTTGACCTGCAACGAACGGGTGATGATGTCGGTGTAGTCGGCGCGACTGGTATCCAGGCCTGCACCACCGACTCCGATGCTGCCGCCTTCCACGCGATACCCGTCCAGCACGCCATTGGTGACGATCGGCGTGCCGGTGGTGAGGGTCACCCGGCTGGCGTTGAGGAAGCCTGCGCCATTGACCTGGATGCCGGCCGGGTTGGCGATGACCACCTGCGCCCGCGCACCCGCGACCTCCACGTAGCCATTGAGGTGGCTGGGGTTGCTGCTGTTGACCTCGTTGAGGATGACACGCGCGGTACCGGTGGCCAGCCACGGATTGCCCTGCACCCAGCCACCCAGCTGGGTCTGCACGTCGCCGCGCGAGTTGTTGAGGATGACACCCTGCTGGCCGACGTCGAACTGCTGGTAGGTGTTGCGCGACACACCGCCGGCGCTGGGCGTGGTGATGTTCACCTGCGGCGTGCCGTTGGCCGAGGTGATCACCGTCGGGCGCTGGTTTGCCGGTGCGCCGGGGTCGGCGGCAATACGGCCGGGATCGGCCGGCGCCTGCTGCGCGGACAGCGGCTGCACCAATCCCACCCAGCCCAGCACCAGCCAGAGCGCGAAACTGATCGGCCGCAGGGTGCCGACGGTATTGCCGCCGCGGTGGTCTACCCCGCCGTGTGCAGCGTTGACCAGCTCGGAGGCGACCTGCATGACGCCGAGCGTACGGTTGAAGACCAGACGGTAGACTTTGTTCACGGCGCTGATTCCTTTCGGTGCTGTTGGGTTGTATGCGCAGCAGGCTGCGCGGTACCGCATCGTGTTGGCCGCGCAGGGGACTGCGCAGGCCGGTCATGTGCAGGCGTCAGAACGAGACGCCCAGGTTCATTCCGAAGGTGGTGTAGGCGGTCTGGAAGCCACGCGGCTTGGACAGCGGGCTGCCGACGAACGCATCCCAGTTGATGTGGCGGGTGCCACCGCGAAGCCCGAGGGCCGTACCGGTGAGCCGGTCGCCCAGCAGTCGGGCCGTGGACGGGCCGGCGACACGCCCGTGATCAACGGCGACGTAGGCCTCCACGCCGCCGCCCAGGGGCACGCCCACTTCATTGCGCAGCAACCAGCCACGCTCACCGGTCAGCGACATTTCGCCATCAAAGCCACGCACGGTGTAGCGGCCACCAATGGAGAACCGGTCCTGCGGCACCAATGGCGAGCGGTTCCACTGCGCACGCCAGCTGCCGATGTAGCGCAGGCTCTGCTTGCCCCACTGCAGCGGCAGGACCAGCTGCGCGTCCGCGGTATAGATGCGGCCATGCGCCGTGCCTTCGCCAAACGCCTCTTCCGGCGCACGCAACGCGTTGAAGGCACCGGTACCCTTGCGGTACGCCAGGTTCACATCCAGTGTCGCCTTGCCGATGAAGTGACGGTGGCCCAGGCCCAGCTCCCAGCCGGCCATACGCCGGCGCTGCACTTCGATCTCGGTATCGTTGATGAAGTTGTCCGATTCGCGGTACCAGCCACGCGCGTACATGCTGGTCTTGGCATGCGCGTTGCGGAACAGCATGCGGGTCAGCCGCAGTTCCGCATTGCGGCTGGAGCCGCTGTAGACGTAGTTCTCGAACGCACCGGCAACGGTCTGCTCATAGTCGTACTTGCTGGCGTTGGCACCCAGCAGCCAACCGCCCAGCGGTACGCTGTAGTGCGCCGCCCAACTGTCGGTGCCACGTTCGCTGCCGTTGAACAGCGATCTGCCCACGTTGACGTAGAACAGATCGCTCAGGCCCGCAGGGTTGTCCACCGACACCGTGGCACCGGCCTGCATCTTGCCCGTGCTCTGGCTGCCGGCATCGTCCAGGGTCAGGTTGACGCGTACCGGACGCGCCTGCTTCCAGCTGATCACCAGGTCGCTTTCGCCGGGTTTGGCGGCCGCGCCATCGGCCGGTGGCGCGATCTGTATGTCCACCGAGGCGGTCGGCACGCGCTGCAGGTTCTCCAGCGCCTGCTCGATGTCACGCAGGTTCAGCACCTCGCCACGCGTCACCGGCATCGCATTCCAGAGGGTGGGGGTACGGCCTTCTCCGTCCGCGAAGCGGATGGCGTTGACCCGCCCTGGCACGACCGTGAGCATCAGCACGCCGGTCTTCAGGTCCTGTGGTGCGGCAAGGATGCGGGTGGTGACGTAGCCGCGCTCGATGATCGCGTTCTGCACGCGCTTCATCACGATGTCCACGCCCGCCGTACCCAGGCAGCGCCCGGTGGCGGGATTGCTGCGGGGATCGGCTGCCGCCAGCGCCCAGCGGAAGCGGTCGGCAAGCTCGCCCTGCAGCGCGATGGTGGTGATGGTGAAACAGGGCGACTCATCAACCGGCAGGCGGCCGAGGTCTTCGGTGGCTGGCTGCAGGCGCACATCCGGTGTGGATTCCTGCTGTTCACGCAGCACGCGCTCGCGCTCCTGCTGCCGGAGCAGTTCCTGCTCCGGTGACACCGTCTGTGCCCATGCCGGCGCCTGGAGGCCAGTGATGGCCAATGCCACGCCCACGGACAACCGCCACTGCAACACCCGGCTGCGTACTTTACGTCCCTGTTCCACGATGCTTTTCCCTGCTGATGACTGCCAGACCGACGAAGATGCGGCTGGAAGAGGCAGCACTGTAAGGGAATCGTGTGGCAGGAAAAAGCACCAGCGAACCACGCTGGCGCAAGCCTTCAAGGCAAAGTGTGATGTCCGACGGAGGGTATTCCGCCAGCGGGCAGAGCCCTGGATCTACACTGGAACCAGCAGAGCTCCGTCATTGCGTCGACTGATGCCGGTGGCACAAGGAAAACCTGTACCTGACGCCCGCCACTGCGTGCAGCGCAGCAGTGGCGGGACGCCCTTGAAACCGTGAAACCGGTCAGGCCTCGTAGGCCGATTCGCCGTGCGAGGTGACGTCCAGACCGGTGCGCTCGGCTTCCTCGGTCACGCGCAGGCCGACCACGCTGCGCACCACCAGCAGGATCAGCGTGGTCACCACCGCCGACCACACCACGGTCAGGCCCACGCTGACCACTTGCACCCAGACCTGATGGCCGATATCCAGATCGGCCTTGGTGCCACCCAGCGACTGTGCACTGAACACACCGGTGAGAATCGCGCCGACGATGCCGCCGACACCGTGCACACCGAACACGTCGGCGGTGTCGTCCACTTTCAGCAGGCGCTTGAGACCGGTCACCCCCCAGACGCAGACCACGCCGGCGACAAAGCCGATGATGATCGCGCCAAGCGGGCCGACGGTGCCGCAGGCCGGGGTGATGCCGACCAGGCCGGCCACCGCGCCCGAGGCGGCACCCAGTGCCGACGGCTTGCCCTTGCTGATCGCTTCCACCAGCGTCCAGCCGAGCACGGCCGCTGCCGTGGCCAGTACGGTATTGAGGAAGGCCAGCGAGGCCACGGTATCGGCCGCTGCCGCCGAGCCTGCGTTGAAGCCGAACCAGCCCACCCACAGCAGCATCGCGCCGATGTAGGTGAACGGCACGTTGTGCGGCTTCAGCGCGGTCTGCCCATAGCCCAGACGCTTGCCGACGAACCAGGCAGCGACCAGACCGGCCACACCGGCGTTGATGTGCACCACGGTGCCGCCCGCGAAATCGATCGCGCCCAGTTCACCCAGGTAGCCGCCACCCCAGACGATGTGGGCCATCGGGATGTAGCTGAGGGTGAACCACAGCGCCGAGAACAGCAGCACCGCGCGGAACTTGATGCGCTCGGCGAAGGCACCGACGATCAGCGCGGTGGTGATGCCGGCGAAGGTCGACTGGAAGGCGACGAACAGATAGTCCGGCAGTCCCTTGATCGGCGTGTTGCCCACCGACTCGGGGGTGAAGCCCTTGAGGAAGGCGAATTCGGTGAACGAGCCGAAGAACGGATTGCCGGCGCTGAACACCGCGCTGTAGCCATAGGCCACCCATAGCAGCAGCACCAGCGAGAACACCACCAGGATCTGGCTGAGCACCGAAAGCACGTTCTTCGAACGCACCAGGCCGCCGTAGAACAGGGCCAGGCCCGGCACCACCATCATCAGTACCAGCAGGGTTGAGGTGAGCATCCAGGCCACGTCGCCACGATCATAGGCAGCGGCCGCTTCGGCCACGGCCGGCGCAGCGGCTGCAGCTGCAGGGTCCTGCAGCGGTTCGACCGCAACGGTTTCGCTCGGCAGCGGCGACACCTGTGCCTGGGCATGGGCGCTGCCCGGCCACGCACCGACGGCGAACGCGCTGAGCAGCATCAACAGCCACACGACATGGAACCGGGCTTGCCACCCGGTGAGAAAGCGCATCTTCATGGGGGAGTCTCCGGAAGGGGGTTACAGCGCGTCGGCACCGATTTCGCCGGTGCGGATGCGGATGACCTGTTCGACGGCGGTGACGAAGATCTTGCCGTCACCGATCTTGCCGGTGCCTGCCGACGACTGGATCGCTTCGATCACCGCATCGGCACGTTCGTCGGTGACCACGGTTTCGATCTTGATCTTGGGCAGGAAATCGACGACGTACTCGGCGCCGCGATACAGCTCGGTGTGGCCCTTCTGGCGGCCGAAGCCTTTCACTTCGGTCACGGTGATGCCCGACACGCCTGCGTCGGACAGGGCCTCGCGGACCTCGTCGAGCTTGAACGGCCGGATGATGGCGGAGATCAGTTTCATGCGCATGTCCCGATGGTGGATGGGGCCAGCGCGCCAGCGCGCGTTGGCATCAGGCAACCAGCGGCCATCAGGGTGATGGCCGTGGCTGTTGCACCGGACACGTACAGGGCCGGGACGGCCGTGCCTCTCTCCTTGCACGACCGACGCGGGAGGGAGGGCGGCCCTGGTCGCGTATCCGGTCTCTCTCTTGCCCCTGGATAAGCGGATTGAAGTTCAGCGGACTAACAGTCCGCTCTACCACCGTCCGCTCTACAACGGCGGGCCTGCGCCCGCCTTGCGGCTCCCCAGCCGCGAAAACGGAAGCGATGGCGGCGGGTGGGAGGGGGAAGCCCACCGCCATCGCATCCGGTCAGCTGGCGTAGTACAGCTGGTATTCCAGCGGGTGGGTGGCCGCGCGGAACTTGGTCACTTCCTGCATCTTCAGCGCGATGTAGCCGTCGATGAAGTCGTCGCTCATCACGCCACCGGCCTTCAGGAACTCGCGGTCCTTGTCCAGCGCTTCCAGCGCCTGGTCCAGCGAGGAGCAGACCTGCGGGATCAGCTTCTCTTCTTCCGGCGGCAGGTCGTACAGGTCCTTGTCGCTCGGTGCGCCCGGGTCGATCTGGTTCTTGATGCCGTCCAGGCCGGCCATCATCAGCGCGGTGAAGGTCAGGTAGCCGGACTGGATCGGGTCCGGGAAGCGCATTTCGATGCGGCGTGCCTTCGGGTTGGACACCCACGGAATGCGGCACGAGGCCGAGCGGTTGCGGGCCGAGTAGGCCAGCATCACCGGCGCTTCGAAGCCCGGCACCAGGCGCTTGTAGCTGTTGGTGCCCGAGTTGGCGAAGGCATTGATGGCCTTGGCGTGCTTGAAGATGCCGCCGATGTACCACAGCGCCAGCTGGCTCAGGCCGCCGTAGCCGTCACCGGAGAACAGGTTGGTGCCGCCCTTGGACAGCGACTGGTGCACGTGCATGCCGCTGCCGTTGTCGCCGACGATCGGCTTGGGCATGAAGGTGACGGTCTTGCCATTGCGGTGCGCGACGTTCTTGATGACGTACTTCATGCGCAACAGTTCGTCGGCCTTCTGCACCAGGGTGCTGAACTTGGTGCCGATCTCGCACTGGCCGGCGGTGGCCACTTCGTGGTGCTGCACTTCCACTTCGATGCCGACCTGTTCCAGAGTCTTGCACATCTCGGCGCGCAGGTCGTGCAGGGTGTCGGTCGGCGGAACCGGGAAGTAACCGCCCTTCACGCCCGGACGGTAGCCGCTGTTGGCGCCGTCGTACTTGGCGCCGCTGTTCCAGGCGGCTTCTTCGGAATCGACCTTGAAGAAGGTGTTGCCCATTTCATTGGCAAAACGGACCGAATCGAAGATGAAGAATTCCGGTTCCGGGCCGAAGAACGCGGTTTCGGCGATGCCGGAGGACTTCAGGTAGGCCTCGGCGCGCTTGGCGATGCCGCGCGGGCAACGGCCATACGGCTGCATGGTGGCCGGGTCCAGGATGTCGCAGCTGATCACGATGGTCGGATCGGCGTAGAACGGGTCGACGTAGGCGCTGGCGGTATCCGGCAGCAGCACCATGTCCGACTCGTTGATGCCCTTCCAGCCGGCGATCGAGCTGCCGTCGAACATCTTGCCTTCTTCGAACAGCGACGGCTCGATGATGCTGACCGGGAAGGTCACGTGCTGCTCGACACCACGCATGTCGACAAAGCGCAGATCGACGAACTCGATCTGGTTGTCCTTGATCAGCTTCTCAACGTTTTCCACGGACATCGGTACGACCTCGGATGGGGATGAATGCCTGCTGAGGTACAGCAATGACCGTGCCAACTTTTCAGATGCCGCAAGTCATTGATTTCAAAAAGACCGCCCCGTGCGGGTGCAGAGCGGGGCGCACCAAACGGGTGCGCCGGTCACCAGACGCACCCGTTTGGTGCAGCAGGGATCGTCTATCCTCTCGACCTTCTTCCTTCCGCCGCGCGTGCACGCACCGTCCATGTCCGACCTGCTCTCCGCCCTGCTGCTGGGCATCCTCGAAGGCTTGACCGAATTCCTGCCGATCTCCAGCACCGGCCATCTGCTCATCGCCCAGCACTGGCTGGGGGCCCGCTCGGACTTCTTCAACATCGTCATCCAGGCCGGCGCGATCGTGGCCGTGGTGCTGGTGTTCCGCCAGCGCCTGCTGCAGCTGGCCACCGGCTTCAACCAGCGCGAGAACCGCGAGTACGTGTTCAAGCTGGGGGCCGCCTTCCTGGTCACCGCGGTGGTCGGCCTGGTCGTGCGCAAGGCCGGCTGGTCGCTGCCGGAAACGGTCAGCCCGGTGGCCTGGGCACTGATCATCGGTGGCGTCTGGATGCTGCTGGTGGAGGCCTACACCGCGCGCCTGCCCGACCGCGATCAGGTGACCTGGACGGTAGCGATCGGCGTGGGCCTGGCGCAGGTGGTGGCCGGTGTGTTCCCGGGCACCTCGCGCTCGGCCTCGGCGATCTTCCTGGCCATGCTGCTGGGCCTGAGCCGCCGTGCCGCCGCCGCCGAGTTCGTGTTCCTGGTCGGCATCCCCACCATGTTCGCCGCCAGCGCCTACACCTTCCTGGAGATGGCCAGGGCCGGGCAGCTGGGCAGCGAGAACTGGACCGAGGTGGGCGTGGCCTTCCTTGCCGCGGCCGTCACCGGCTTCGTCGTAGTGAAGTGGCTGATGGGCTACATCAAGTCGCACAAGTTCACCGCCTTCGCCATCTACCGCATCGCGCTGGGCGCGGCGCTGCT